>NZ_OBEJ01000006.1 GCF_900215575.1 Natronoarchaeum philippinense
CATCGCTCGATCGTCCGGATGTCGCCGAACTACCAAGGCTAACATCAGATCCCATCTGTACGGCGGACCGCAGGGGTGGAATCCTCATTTCCTTCCGGACTTTTTGATACGCCCCGAGAGGGTGTTAAACCCTTCGGACCGCGTCCGGCACGACAACGGATCGAGTTGAACGATCCGTCGGTCGCATCGTGTCGTTCGCATTCAACCCGAGTGCCCTATTACACTTAAGGGCTTCGGATCGTCCCCGGCGCCGTCAGGCGACGAGGGAACGTTCACATTTGAACACCACGAGACATTCCCACTTAAGGGCATCGGATCGATGCCATCCGTGAGATCGTCCCAGTTCGACGCCGAGGATCACTGCCCGGCACCGGGGTGCGTTGCGACGTTCGCATTCAACCGAATGCCGGTGGAACACTTAAGGCCGTCGAACCAAACACGCATAGGAAACGGCTACCGTGGCGTACAGTGACGTAGGTATGCGGAGACAAAGTAAACACCGAGGCTAAGAACTGGAGACGAAAGCGGTCTCGTGGCACCGAGTAGTTAGAAAAGCGCAGAGAGGAGACTATCCGGGCAACGGAGTCATAACGCGATCGAGCTGCTGGCGCGAAAATCTCGGGGTGTAGCAGTCGTCACCTGCCACTGCGTCACTCTTCGAGGTGCTCGATGCCCTGCTTCGAGACGTTTGCCTCCGTGATTTCGTCGGGCATCCAGTCGGGCTTGTCATCTGGAGCCGTCTCGTGCCAAGCCCAGCCGTCGTAGATGTGTACCTTGTCGGTGCCTTTCTCACGGAGTCGGAGCTCGGTCTGGTCAGCATCGTCCTCCGATGGGGCGGGCTCCAGCCGACGCGCTGCTTTCAGCGCGGCCTGTCGAGGAGTGTTCCCCGAAAAGACACTGGGTTCTTCACCGTCGTTACTACGCAACGCGAAGTTTCGCTTACCGTCCTCACGTACCATGATTTTCGACCTCCATGCCAACCGAGCACATGACCCATTATAAAGATATCCCCGACGGGACGCCGATGCGAAAATTGCTACATAAATTTTTCCCATAGAATCGGGGAGAAGAGCGTGAAAGCCACCAACGGGAAGGGGCTAGTACCGAACTATCAGGCCGTTTGGAACTCACGCGCGCCGCAAGAAGCGGCCGCGGGCGCGCTACCGTAGAAAACACTTAAGTAGGTCGTACGGCGAACTTCGGACTAGAATACCCCGATGGTACGGAAAAAGAAGCTCAGTCCCAGTGGTGCGAAAGACGAAGACGGCGAGTACCACAACGTACACATCAACATCCACGAGGACGAGCTAGCGGTCGCCGGAATGGAGATCGGCGACGAAGTGTTCGTTCGCGTGCGCGAGGACAAGATTATCATTCAGAAGGCGGATCAAGACGAAGTGGAACACGAATTCTAAACGGCCCGTATCGTCGGGAGTGCTCCGGGGAGTTTATGCACCAGCGCGAGCGGTTCTCGTACGATGAACGCCTACGACGTCGCCAAGCCGTTTCTCTTTCGGCTCCCACCGGAGACGGCGCACAACCTGATCCACACAGCGATGCGCGTAGCACAGTCGACCCCGATTGAGTCGTCAGTCGCCCGACGCTACGCCGTCGAGGATGATCGACTGACGGTCGACGCGCTCGGGCTTGAGTTCCCGACACCGGTCGGCGTCGCTGCCGGGTTCGACAAGAACGCCGAAGTCCCCTCGATGCTTGCGGCACTCGGCTTCGGGCACGTCGAAGTCGGCGGCGTCACCGCCGAGAAACAGCCGGGCAACCCGCGTCCGCGAATGTTCCGTCTGCCGGAGGACCGAGCGCTCGTCAACCGTATGGGGTTTAACAACCACGGCGCCGACGAGATCGGGGCACGCTTAGGCCAAACTGATCTACCAGAGGTACCCATCGGAATCAACATCGGGAAGTCCAAATCGACGCCGCTGGCCGAAGCCGCAGACGACTACGCCTACACGTACGAACGTGTCGCCGACTACGGGGACTATTTCGTCGTCAACGTTTCCAGCCCTAACACGCCGGGACTGCGCGAGCTGCAGAACCGCGAGCATCTGGAGACGATTCTCGGCCGCCTCGCGGGTCTGGGCGCCAGCCCGCTGCTGGTCAAGCTCTCTCCCGATCTCCCCGAAGCGGCCATCGAAGACGCGCTGGCAGTCGTCGACGACCTCGGTCTCGACGGCGTCATCGCCGTCAACACGACGACAGAGCGAAGCGACGACTTACAAAATCCGAACCGGGCGGAGCAAGGAGGTCTCTCTGGCGCCCCTATCGAGGATCGAGCAACCGATGCAGTGCGGTTCGTCGCCGAACGAACCGACGTACCCGTTATCGGCGTGGGCGGCGTCTCCAGCGCCGAGGGTGCCTACGAGAAGATTCGCGCTGGCGCGAGCGTCGTCCAGCTCTACACCGGGCTGATCTACGAGGGGCCACAGCTCGCCCGCGAAATCAACGAAGGGCTGCTCGACTTACTGGACCGGGACGGCTTCGACTCGGTCGAAGACGCCATCGGGGCCGACCTCTAACACTCGGCGTCCACACTCTTTTGTCGGAAGCCGCGGCGAGACTCGGCGTGACCTGAGTGGCAGTCCGGGGCGAAACACGGTTGTGCACCACGACGTTCCGGGGCGGACAGTGGTGCCTGCTCGCTACTAAGTTCGAAGACGAAAACAGAAGCCGCTACTGCAGGGCGTCCAGCCGAAGCTCGAACGCCGTCACGGGAAGCTCCAGATCGTGCTCGACGAGCACCTCGGGATGAATCTCCCCGATCACGCCGACTGACTCGCCGTCGATTACGACTTCGGCGGTGCGACCATCGATGAACGAGGGATGACTCGTCGGCGGCGTCTCCAGATCGGCGTCGAAGTTCCGCGCCAGCGCCTGTAGGCGTGCTTTGGCGTCCTCGTAGGAGGCGTCGTGGCGCGCGAGCACGGCAGCCACCGTCCGGTGCTCGGCCACGCTGGTGCTTTCGGACTCGTCGACGTGGGCCGACAGTCCGATCTCGGCGAGGTCCTGCGGGTAGCTCCGATGAGTATTGCGCTCTAACACCATCAGCAAGGATGGAAGCGCCCACGTGCGCAACATCGTGTAGTCCTCGCTGTAGGGGTTCTTGATCGTCGTGGGCTGCCCGGCACCGAAGACGCCGTCGTCCGGATCGAGCCCCATTCGATCGAAGTTCTCGGCCTCGTTGATCATGTGGAAGTTCAGCATGTCCTCGAAGCCGAGACCCACGAGCTGGGTACGCACAGCGTCTTCCAGCCGGGAGCGCTCGTGGCGTCCGCCGACCGTGCTGACATCGGGATACTTGGGTTCTAGCTCGTTGAAGCCGAAGGCACGCCCGGCGTCGTCGACCAGATCGAGCGGGTGGAGCACGTCGACGCGGTAGGGCGGGATCGCTACCTCGTAGACGAGGTCGCCATCCTCGTTTTCGTCGGTGCCAGCATCCAGTCCCGAGCGCTCGAACAGGTCGACGACCTCCTCGGGATCGAGATCGACGCCGAGCAGCGTCTCGATGCGGTCATGGGCGACGTGTTTGTGCGTGACCTCGAAGTCGGGGCGATGAAGCTCCCGATCGGGATACTCGACGACGACGTCCTCGATGGTCGCGCCGCGGGCGTCGAGCGCGTAGCAGACGATCGCGCACATCCGGTCGATCGTCCACTGGTCGGTGCCGGTCAGCTCGACGAACAGGTCCCGCGAGTCGGTCGAGACCTCGGTCCGTCGGCCGTTGATTACCGGCGGGAACGAGAACAGGCCGATGTCGTCGTAGATCGCCGGGTAGCGCTCGTATCCCGAGACCAGATCGGCGTACGTCTCGCCGGTGGGGTGTTCTTCGAGGACCTCACCGGGCGTCAGCTCGGCGTCCGAGTCGAGCGGGACGAACCGATCGCCGTCGGGTTCGACGCCGGTGTAGCGGATGCTCTTGTTGGGCGCCGTTGCGCCCGCGTCGGGGTCGACGAGGTCGTCGTCGGCATCGTCGACCTCGACGGCGCCGCCTTTCAGCATCGTCAGGTCGTGGATGCCGATGGCGCCCTTGGCGCGCTTGCGCCCCATCGTCGCGTGGAGCTTCTCCTGGAGCTGGATCAGCGAGTCGAGCGCGTCCTCGTCCAGATCGACGCCGCGGATCACCGCGCCGGTGACGTACGGTCGTTCCTCGGGGACCGACTCGTCGACCTCGATCGTCCAGTCGGCGTCGTTGGTGGTCGGGACGTACACGCCCCGGTCGTCGCCGTAGTGATACCGCAGCGATCGGGCGATCCCCTCGACGGAGAGCCGGTCGAGGCGGTCAGGCGCGAACTCCAACTCGAAGTCGCCGTCGTCGGTCTCGCCCTCGAACTCCAGTCCGAGGCCGAACAGGTCTTCTTTGAGCTGTTCGTCGTCTTTGTCGTCGTGACCGGTCAGATCGCGCAGTTCCTCGGGATCGACGTCTACGGTAGGCATCAGTACATCACCTCAGTCTCTCGCAGTAGTTCGAGATCGCACAGCGTTCCGTGAACGTCACGGATGTCCTCGAAGCCGTAGATCAACATCAGCAAGCGCTCTAAGGACAATCCCCACGCCATCACGTCGGCGTCCTCGACGCCAAGCGGCGCGAGCATCTCCTCGCGGAAGATTCCCGAATTTCCGACCTCGATCAGTTCGCCCGTCTCGGGATGGGTGCCAAAGAGCTCGAAGCTCGGCTCCGTGTAGGGGTTGTAGTGGGGCTTGTACTCCAGATCGGTGATGCCGAACTGGGCGTAGAACTCCTCGAAAGTCCCCATCAGATCGCGCACCGAGAGGTCCTCGGCCATCACCCACCCCTCGATCTGGAAGAACTCCAGCAAGTGCGTCGGGTCAAGCGTGTCGTTGCGGTACACCTTCTCGACGCTGAAGTACCGCTGGGGCGGTTCCAGTTCGCCGATCTGCTCGCCCGAGAGGTACCGCGTCGACAGCGATGTCGTGTGCCCGCGCAGCGCGAGCGCCCGCGCGAAGTCCTCGTCCCACGGCGAGTGGTAGCCGTCGCCGTCCGGACCGACGCCGTTGCGGTGGGCGCCCTCGACGCGCTCGACGAGGTCGGCGGGAAGCTCGTCGATCTCGCGGGGCTGGTCCATGGCGAACCGGTCCCAGTGAGTCCGTGCAGGGTGGTCCTGTGGCATGAACAGGCAGTCGTTGATCCAGAAGTCGGCGTCGACGTGGGGGCCCTGCATCTCCTCGAAGCCCATCCCGACCAGCACGTCCTTCACGCGATTGGCGGTCTGGCGGAGGATGTGCTCTTTCCCGCCGGTGAACTCGGCGGCGTCGGCTTCGACGTTGTACTCGCTGAACTCCACGTCGCGCCACTCGCCGCTGGTGAGCATCTCGGGCGTGAGCTGGCCGACCGACTCGGCGGCCTCGACGCCCTCCATCAGCGCCGTGACGCCGTCGTCGGTCAGGCGCACCGACCGAACTGTGCGCTCGGTGAGTTCGACCAGCCCGCGACTGTCGAGTCGGTCGAGCGTGTCGTCGTCGTCGACATCGGCATCGCCGGCCGCGAGCGCGTCGAGCGCCGACGCCTCGGAGTCGCTGTCGGGATCGGCGTCCGCGTCGGCGGTGATCTCGCCGCTGTCGATCGAGCCATAGCCCTTCCGAGCGTAGTTCGACAGCGCGATGTCGACTTCCTGTCCTTCGAGGCCGGATTGGCCGATCGCTTGGCCCATCTGAACGGGCGACTCGTCGGCTCCGGCGTCGAGCGCCGCCTCGTAGAGGCGCACCTCGGGAAGCCCCTCGTCGAGGTACTGGCTCCCCTCGTCGGTGAGTTCGGCCGTTTCGTCGGTGGCTGACTCGACGACGACCAACCCCTGCTCTTCGAGGTCAAAGGCCGCGCCGGTGATCGTCTCGGGCTTGTGATCGGTGGCGTCGGCGAGGTCGTCGATCGTCTGTGCGTCCTGCGCGCTCGCGGTCTCTAACACCGCGACCTGTGCGTCCGGGAGTTTCATGGGTTCATTGTTGGATCAACCGCTCGGTCGTCAGTTACCGGTTCCGATCCGGTCTCGGTGCGGCGCTGTCGGATCGGTTTCGTCCGGGACGGGCGTCGAGACGCCGTCGTCGCCGCGGAGTCCACCGATCGTTTAGGCCGCGGCAAAAAAGCCGAACCCCGATCTGGCCGCGCGTGCCTTGCTGTCGACGCGAACGCCGGCGTGGGGTTCGGACGCCATGTGCGAACGGTTGTGAGGGGCTCTAAAAAGCGTTACGCGTTCGTCGGCATCGCGGTCGGCACGTCGAAGCGGCGATCGCGGTCGTCAGACTGCGTCTGACGGGCAGTTAGATCGCTCGCGATCTGGCTACGGCGTCGAGACGCCGCGGCGACGGTGACTCAGCGCTTGCGGTCGCTGTCGAGGTCGATGTCCAGTTCGTCGAGCTTGTCGGCCCATTCCTCGCGTTTCTCCTGGTGCTCTTCGAGGAACTCCGTCATGAGTTCGGCAGCCTGCTCCTTGCAGCCGCCACAGAGCCGTTCGCCGCCGACACACTCGTCGTACACTTCCTTGGCGAACTCGTCGTCCTCGTCGGCGAGCAGATAGGCGTACAGCTCGTAGACGGGACACTCGTCGGCCTTCCCGCCTTTCTCGCGCTGTTCCTCAGCGGACTGGCGCCCGCCGGTAGTAGCGGACTTGACCTTGTCGTAGCCGTCCTCGGGGTCGTCGAGCAGGGAGATGTGAGAGGCGGGGATCGACGAGGACATCTTACCGCCGGTCAGGCCGGTCATAAAGCGGTGGTAGATCGACGACGGCGGCCGGAAGCCGTAGCCGCCGTGGTCGAGTTCGACCTCGCGGGCGAGCTCGTCGGCGTCCTCCCGGGACAGCTCGAACGTGTCGATGTGTTCGTCGTAGACGCGCTTTTCGCCTTCGACGGCCTCGATCAGCGCCTCGAAGGCGTCCTCGGTGGCGTTGCGATCGAGGATGCGAACGCGCGGACGGACCGGCTCCATTCCCGCGGCGTCTAACTTCTCGATCGCGGTCTGGCGGGCGTCGTCGGGCGCCGGCTCGTGCTTGCGAAGCCAATCGGCGGCGTCCTCACAGCGGACGGTCTCGCCCTCTGTACCGCCCAGTGCCTCGTAGGCCTCGCCGATCAGCCGGCGCTCGGTCGGCGTCGCCTCGAAGCTCGCCCACGCCTCGGTGACGCCGAAGTACCGCGTTCGGGCGGCCAGATCCCGGGCCAGCCGCATGTGGGGGTCCTGATCGGGACCGACCGGGATCACCGTCGGCTTGGGCTCGTCGGCGACCTGCGGGTAGAGGATGTCGGCCATTTGGGTGACGACCGACTGCATGTGGGACACGTCGGTCTCACCGTCGAAGCCGTAGATCGACTCCAGCTCCGAGAAGTTCGCCTCGGCGCCGAGTTCGAAGGCGAGATCCTGCACTTCGCGGTTGTCGGACTGGCGATACAGCGTTCCCTCCTCGGGATCGAAGCCGAGCGCGAGCAGCGAGAGGATGTAATCACGCGCGTGCTCGTCGATCTCGTCCCACGTCAGCCCGCGGGCGCTGTGGGCTTCGAGATCGGCGATCAGGCCGTAGGCGTCGCCGCCCCGTTCCTGATGCCAGATGATCTCGTCGAACACCAGCTTGTGGCCGATGTGGGGGTCGCCGGTGGGCATAAAGCCCGAGAGCGCGGCGAACGGTTCGCCCTCGCGCATCGCCTCGGCGACGGGTTCGTAGTCGCGGTGGCCGAAGATCACGCCCCGGCGCATCAGGTAATGCGGCGACGGGACGCCGTCGAGCAGGTCATCGAACTCCCCGATGCCAAAGTCCTCGAACAGCTTGCGGTAGTCGGCGACCGAGGACGACCCCCACGGGTCGAGCGCGACCTCGTCGGCGCCGGCGGCGGCCCCGCCGTCAGAGCGAAGCTCTGACGAGGCTCGGCTCGCTCCGCTCGCCTCCCCGCCATCTGCGCGGAGGTCGGTCGAGGAGCGCCAGCGCTCCCCGTCCGAGGAGGACTGGTCGGACGGCGATGCGCCGGTCTCGTGGGAGTCAGCGTCTCGACTCATACGATACGCCAGAGTCGACGCGGGGAGCGCATAAAGCCGTTGTTTCGGGCGACAAAGCGGAGGACAGGACGGAGAACGGGACGGCGATCGAGATGGCGGAGCCTGCGGTCAGGGCGTGATGCGCTCGACGCCGAGCCACGCCACGTCCTCGCCGTCGGGGAGCGCGAACACCATCTCCTTGCGGACGCCGTGGGCCAAGCGCACGTCCAGCGAGAGGTCCCGCGGCGAGAACGCGTAGCCCGGCGGCAACACCCTGACGAGGCGCTCGGAGTGGCTCAGCTCCTCGACGGACTCCACGTCGGCGTACGTCCGGAAGTCGGCGCCGAACTTGAAGCCGGTCTTGGGGACGACGCCCCGGTCGCGCAGGACGGCGTAGGTCCGGAGTCGGCGGTCGAAGCGTTCGCCCTCGACGGCCCGGCCTCGCTCGACGACGGCGTCGTAGCCGCCGGGAACGTCGATCGCGCCCGCGGCGGCGAGCTGGGCCGCCTCGACCAGCGAGAGCTGCAAGCCCTGCTCGTCGGCGGGTTCACGTCCCGCAAGCGGCTGGCCGTAGAAGCCGCTCTGATGGAGTTCTTCGGGCGGCTCCCAGCAGATCGCCCGATCGTCGAACAGCGCCGTCGGGACGCCGTCGGGCAGGTCGACCGTCGTCGATCCCGAGATGTCGGGATCGGTCGTCTGGAAGTAGGTGATCTCGCTCTCCTCGTCGACGATGGCGAGGGTGCACTCGCCGAGCGAACTCGCTGCGACGCGGTCGCGCTCGCCGACGACGCGGATCCGGTAGGCGACCTCGCCGTCGTGGCGATCTTTTCCGCGGGGGTAGACGACGAAGTCAATATCGTCGGTGTCGACGGCGTCTGGAACCCACTCCTCGCTGGCCGGCGAGAGGTAGAATCCGCGGGCACGCAGGTCGGCGTACACCAGAAACCGAAGCCCGAAGCCCGCATCGTCGGCTCCCGCGAAGAACTCGCGGAACCCGTCGCCGTCGACCGCGTCGAGGTCGCCCCGGAAGAGCAAGTGGGCCGCCTCGACGGGCGCGAGCGCGATCTCGTTGCCCGACAGCGGGTAGCCGTACCCCCGGGCGTCGTAAAAGCGCTGGCGAGCGTCCTCTGCGACGCGGACGACGCCGTCGCGGCGATGACCGTGCATACTCTCCCTCTCCGGCCGGTCGGCAAAGGCGTGACGGTCGCGGGACGACGGCGGGGGAGGGCGTCCGAGCGCGGGATCATCAGCCGGCCCGCTCGCACGTCGAGTCGAGACAGCGCTGGCGCGTGCCGGCGTCGAACAGCGGCAGCCCGCACGGACAGGTGCCGACGACCGTGCCCGCCGGGATGGCAAAGCTCGCCTCGCAGTCGGGATGGGAGTCACAGCCCGCCAGCAGGCCGCCGCGACGGATGATCCGCAGATCGTCGCCACAGTCGGGGCAGTCCCACGCGCGATCGAACTCCTCGCGGACGGCGTCGTCGAGCGATTCGCACTCGCGGTCCAGACACAGGTCGAAGGGAACGCCGCGCTCGACGCGCATCCGCGGAAGACCGCAGTCACAGGTTTCTGTTCGGACGGTCGCGCCGGCCGGGAGGCCGTAGCGCTCGCCGCAGCCGAGACAGGACACGGCGCCGCCGGCCCGGACGAGCGTGCGCTCGCAGTCGGGACACGTTCCGACCGGACGGCCGGCCTCGGTCGCGGGATAGCTCCCGTAGCCGTCCTCGGTGTGGCTGACGACGCGCAGGTGCTCGTCGCCGGACTGGGCGGTCAGCGAGAAGCCACCGTCGCGGGCACAGGAGACGGCGTCAGCGCGGGTGAGCCACGCGACGGGCTGGTAGCCGTCGGCGTCGTGGACCAGCACGGTGTTGTCTGGCTTGACGACGACGGCGACGTGGCCGCGGTGCTCCTCGCGGTCGTCGCCGTCGTAGATCGTCGTACACTCGCCGGCCAGCACGCGGATCGATCGGGTCGGGTCGCGGGGGTCGACGTCGGTCGTTCGGGACATGGCCCGGGCTGGCGCCGGGTTCGGTGATAAAGGTGTGGAGCGACCGCCGAAAAGCGTCTACGCGTAGGTCTCTTCGAGGTAGGCGACGATGTCGTCGCTCTCGGCCATCCCCTCGACGCCGTTGTCCTCGTCGACGAGCACCGGAACGCCGGTCTGGCCGCTTACTTCCTCGACTTCGGTGCGCTCGGAGTGGCTCCGGGGCACTTTGTGAGACTCGTACTCCAGATCGAGTTCGTCGAGTTTGGACGTGACTTTCGCGCAGTACGGACAACCATCCAGTTCGTACAGTTCGAGGTTCGGCATCGACCGAACGTATGGCTGGGTACCCTAAGAAAACCCGGATCCAATGTGCGAGCGACGCACGAGCGCGTCGGAACAGTCAGACGATCATGCCGCTCGTCTGGATGTAGTAGTAGACGACAAACACTGCGGCGAGCAGCCACTGTCCCGGTTTGACGTCGCCGGCTTCGCCGACGGCCGCCTTGATCACCGGGTAGCTGACGATACCGGCCGCGATCCCGTCAGCGATCGAGGTCGTCAGCGGCATCACGACGATGGTGAGGCCACCGGCGATCGACCACGTCGGATCCTGCCAGTCGATGTCGGTGACGCCCTGCAGCATGATGATGCCGACGACGACCAGCGCCATGTAGGAAGCGAACTGCGGGATGGCGGCGACCAGCGGAACGACCGCCAGCGACGCCAGAAAGGCCAGTCCGACGACCAGCGCGGTCATCCCGGTCCGGCCGCCCTCCTCGACGCCGGTCGAGCTCTCGACGAACGTCGTCACCGTCGAGGTGCCCAGCGCTGCGCCGACGGTCGTCCCGACCGCGTCGGCCATCAGGGGCTTGTCGATGTCGGGAAGATCACCGTCCTCGTCGAGGAAGCCGGCGATCTGAGAGACGCCGATCAGCGTCCCCGCGGTGTCGAAGAAGTCGACGAAAAAGAACGTGAACACGACGAACGTGAACGTCACGGGGTCGATATCTCGGAGTCCCTCGACGAACGCGCCGGCCAGCGGCGAGATGTCGTACTGGGCGCCGGTCAGCGTCTCGGGCGTGAGCACGCCGCGGTCGTAGAAGCCGGCGAACGTCAGCCCCCACGCGACCCCCGCGGTCGAGAGGATGCCGAGGAGGATCGCGCCCGTCACGTCACGGGCGTACAGCACGAAGGTGAAGAACAGCCCGACGACCGCCAGCGAGGCGACCGGGCTGTTAGCGATTTCGCCGAGCGTGACGAACGTTCCCTCCGGATCCGGGACGACGACCTGCATCTGCTGGAGACCGAGGAACAGCAGGAAGATGCCGATCCCGGCGCCGACGGCGAACTTGACCGGTTCGGGAAACAGTTCGATGATGTACCGGCGCGCGCCGACCGCGGTCAGCAGGATGAAGATGATCCCTTCGACGAAAACGGCAGCCAGCGCGGTCTGCCACGGGATCCCGAGACCGAGGACGACGGTGAACGCGAAGAAGACGTTCAGTCCCATCCCGGGCGCCAGTCCGAACGGTCTGTTGGCGTACAGCGCCATCACGAGGATTCCGGCGAAGGACGCGAGGATCGTGACGACCGCGAGCATCTGCTGGACCTGTGCCATCGAGTATGCGTTGGCGATCGTCGGATCGGCCATCAGCGCCGGCGCGAGAATCGTCGGGTTGACGACGATGATGTACGACATCGTCAAGAACGTCGTCACCCCGGCGACGACCTCGGTTCTCAGGTCGGTGTCGTGCGCCTCGAACTCGAAGAAGTCGGCGAGCGTATCGGCGAGCGCCATTGGATGATTGTGCAAAGGGGAGAGAGCCGACTTAAGTATTTTCTTGTGTTCGAGAGCCTGTCGAACACAAACGTGCATACACTAGCGTGGGGCAGACGCCGTGGCAACCGACTACCGTCCGATCGGCCGACAGCGAGGGGACGCGCCATCCGGGTGCCGAGGTTTAAGTAGCATCTGGACGGACAGTGGTGTAGATGGACGTTCGGGAGCTACCCCTCGAAGACCGCTTCGTCGAGCACTTCGAGGAGCAGGGGATCGAACAACTCTACCCGCCCCAAGTCGCCGCGGTCGAGGCCGGCGTCGCGGACGACGAGCGCGTCGTCGCGGCGCTGCCGACGGCAAGCGGGAAGACACTCGTCGCACAGTTGGCGATGCTGACCGCCGACGGCCCGGCGCTGTACGTCGTCCCGCTGCGCGCGCTGGCGACCGAGAAGTACGAGACGTTCGCGGCGCTGCCGGGCGTGAGCGTCGGCGTCGCAACGGGCGATTTCGACGCCGACGACGAATCGCTGGCCGACGACGACATCGTCGTGGCGACCTGCGAAAAGGTCGATTCGGCGATCCGAAACGGCGCGGGCTGGGTGGAGTCGATCGCCTGCGTCGTCGTCGACGAGGTTCACCTGCTCGACGACGCCTCGCGCGGGCCGACGCTGGAGGTGACGCTGGCGAAGCTCCAGCGGCTTCGCCCCGACCAGCAGATCGTCGCGCTGTCGGCGACGGTCGGCAACGCCGACGAGGTCGCAGACTGGCTCGACGCCGAACTCGTCGCGTCGACGTGGCGGCCGGTCGATCTACGGACGGGCGTCCACGACGACGGCGCGATCGAGTTCGACGACGGCGAGGTCCGGCAGATCGACGACGACCGCGCCCCGACGACCGCCCTCGTCGCAGACGCGCTCGCTGAGGGGGGCCAGTCGCTCGTGTTCGTCAACTCCCGTCGGGAAGCCCAGCAACTGGCGGCCGAGTTGGCCAGCGAGGAGTTCCGGACGGCAGCCGATCTCGCCCGCGAGATCGACGCCGACGCGACGACGAGCACGGGCGCTGCGCTGGCCACCGCCGCCGAAGGTGGCGTCGGCTTCCACCACGCCGGGTTACGGGCCGAGCACCGCTCGCTCGTCGAGAACGCCTTCCGCGAGCGCGAGCTGGCTGTCCTCTGTGCGACGCCGACGCTGGCGGCCGGCGTCAACGTCCCCGCCCGCCGGGTGATCGTCCGGGACACCGAGCGGTTCACCGGCGAGGGATACGATCCCCTGCCGGTGCTCGAAGTGCATCAGATGTTCGGCCGGGCCGGCCGACCGGCGCTCGATCCCTACGGCGAAGCGGTGCTGGTCGCCACCGGCGAGAACGCAGACCGGCTGCGCGAGCGCTACGTCGGCGCCGATCCCGAGCCCGTCGAGTCGAAGCTGGCCGCCCGCGAACCGCTGCGCACGCACGTCCTTGCGACGGTCGCCGGCGGCTTCGCGGACTCCCGAGAGGGGCTACAGGACGTGCTCGCATCGACGTTTTTCGCCCACCAGCGCGACGAGGCCGAACTCCGGGATCTGACCGACGAGGTCATCTCCTATCTCGACGCCACCGGAATGTTACGCCGGGATGGCGGCCTCGCGGCGACCGATCTCGGCCGACTGGTCTCGCGCGTCTACGTCGACCCGTTGACCGGCGCCGAAGTCGTCGAAGCCGTCGAGACCGCCGCGGCGATGGAGCGAGTGACGCCGCTGACGATTCTCGAACTCGTCTGTGACACGGAGGACATGACCACCCAGCACGTCCGCAACGACGAGGCGGGCCGACTCAGCGAGTTCGCCATGCGCCGCGAGGGCCAGTTTACCAAGTCGATCAGCGACTTTGCGGGCAACTACCAGTCCTGGCTCGGCACCCTGAAAACCGCCCGCCTGCTCGCCGACTGGGCCGACGGCGCCGACGCCGCCGCCATCGACGATCGCTACGGCGTCGCGCCGGGCGACGTGCACCGGCTGGCCGAGCGCGCCGAGTGGCTGCTGTCGGCGACGGCAGTGATCGCCCAGCACCTCGCGGACGGCGCCGTCGAGCGGGACGCCGATGCGGGAACGAGCGCGGCGACTGACGGCGGGGCGGGAGTCGAGGGAGAACGCGACTACGAGCGCGTCATCGACCGGATCGAAGAGATCCGCGAGGCGCTGGTCGAGCGCGAGGACTGATCGGAGCAGTGATCGCAGCGGGCGGAGCGTCCGCTCGCCGTGCGAGCGTCCGAAGAATGGAATCGTCGTTCAGCGCCGCCGTCAGGCGACAGTGAAGGAGATATTAGTTGCGGACGACGTTCGTCGCGCGCGGGCCCTTGGGGGCCTGTTCGATGTCGAACTCGATCTCGGTGCCTTCTTCGAGGTCCGGGCCGCCGACGTCTTCCATGTGGAAGAATACGTCATCGTCCGCGTCGTCCGTCGAAATGAAACCGTAGCCGCCTGTGTCGTTGAAGAAATCAACGTTACCTTTCGCCATTACAAACAATTGTAGAGCAACTGCAGGGATAACCCTTGCGAGGGTCACGGTACCACGAGGGGCGGAGCTGAAACGGCAACCGTCGCGGCGGACGCCGCGGCGTCACTCCCGGTCCAGATACTCCTGTTGGATCTCGACGACCTCGCTCGAATCCTCGCAGTCGGCGTACCGGCGCAGCGGCTCGGCGTTCATCTCCAAAAACGTCTCGCCCCACGTGAACTTCGCCAGAATTTGCTCGGCCCGATCGCGTTCGCCCAGAATCGTCAGCCCCGCGGCCAGCGCCTCGACGGTCGTCAGCTGAAACGGCTTGCCGTAGTTGATCGGGTTGGCGGCCACGAGAAACGGGAGCGCCCGATGCTCGCCGTCGATCGAGAACATCGCCTCACCCGCGGTCTCCCACGAGCAATCGAGCGCGACGAGTCGGTCGGACACCTCGCGGTCGGCGGGCGAGAGCGCCTGCTCGGCGTGGGGGTTGAGCACGACGCCGTACGGCGTCGCACGATCCGAGCGGTGGAGTTCCGCGAGGTCGAACCGGGCGAGCTTTCGGGCGGTGCACTTGTCGGGGTCGTCGTCGCCCTCGTACCGGACGTGCAGGTTCACTGCGCGAGCGTTGGCGGCCGGCGAGCAAAAGCGATGCGGGACGCTGCCCTACTCGGACTCGGCGGCTTCGATCGCCGACCGGATGGCGGCGAACTGGCTGTCGCCCGAGTCGAGATCCACCTGTTCGTCGTCGACGAACACCGTCGGCGTCCCTCGGACGCCGCGCTCCAGCGCGGCGTTCCGGTCGGCTTCGAGCACCGGCGAGTAGGTGTTGTTTTCGACGGCAGCCCGCACCGCGTCGGCGGGCGCGTCGACCTGTCCCGCGAGGTCGGCGAGTACGTCCACCGAGTACGATCCCTGTTCTTCGAACGCGAGCGCTGCGTACTCGAAGAAGGCGTCGTCGCCGACCTCGTCCTGCACCGCGCGGGCGGCGCCGGCGACGCCCCACGACCATCGCTCGTCGACGGGGATCGGGAAGTCGTGATGTTCGTATCTGATCCGGTCGGACTCGACGAACTCCGAGACGATATCGGGGTAGGTGTTCAGGTGGAGCGTCCGGCAGTGGGGACACGAGAAGTCCTCGTACACCGCGACTGTGACCGACGACTCGGGATCGCCCTGCACCGGCGTCGGAAGCGATTCGACCGCATCACCGGAGGGGTCAGGGGCATTATCGCCAGAGGAATCGGGGGCATTATCGCCGGATTGGGGCGTATCCCCGAGGCTGAGACAACCGGCGAGCGCTCCGACGGCACCGGCGCCGGCAAGCGAGAGCACGCGGCGGCGCGAGAGGTGACTGGACATGAGCGGGCTGTACGGTCCCGACGAGTATCAACCGCCCGCTCTCGACAGCACGGAGGACGGGAGACCGCGCGGATGCGGAACCACTTTGAGGACGGCCATCACACCTCCGCACATGGAGGTTTTCGGGTCGAGCGGGACGCGGGGGACAGTCAACGAGACGTTCACCCCCGAGTTCGTCGTGCAGGTGGCCCAAGCGGCCGGCTCAGTCTGGGACGCCGAGCGCGCGGCGGTCGCTCGGGACACGCGCGCGACCGGCGGGATGCTCGCCGACGCCGCCGCCAGCGGCCTCACCAGCGTCGGCGTCGACGTGGATCGGATCGGACGGACGCCGACGCCGGCCGCCCAAGCCTACGCCGAGCGCGAGCAGGTCCCCGTCGTCATCGTGACGGCGTCGCACAACCCCCCGGAGTTCAACGGCATCAAGCTGATCGGCCCCGACGGCGTCGGTCTGTCGGTCGACGCGCTGGAGCTGATCGAAGACGAATTTCTCGACCGCGAGGTCGACACCGTTCCATGGGACCAAGTCGGACGCCGCCGGCGCGTCTCGACGGCCAACGACGACTACGTCGCCGAATTACTGTCGGCGGTCGACCGCGAGCGCATCGCCGACGCCGATCTGACCGTCGCGCTCGATCCCGGCCACGGCGCCGGGGCGCTGACCAGCCCGGAGTTTTTCCGCGCGCTTGGCTGTGATGTCGTGACGGTCAACGCCCAGCCCGACGGCCATTTCCCCGGCCGCGATCCCGAACCGATCGAAGGGAATCTGGGGGATTTGGGTCGACTGGTCCGGACGGCCGAGGCCGATCTCGGGGTCGCCCACGACGGCGACGGCGACCGGGCCATCTTCTTCGACGAGCACGGCGAGTTCATAGAGGGCGACGCCGCGCTGGCAGCGCTTTCGGCGGCCGAACTCGATCCGGGCGACACGACGGTCTCGGCGGTCAACGTCTCCCAGCGGCTGGTCGACGCCGCCGACGACGCCGACGCGACGCTCGAACTGACGCCGATCGGCTCGACTCACATCGTCAGCCGAATCCTCGAACTCCAGCGCGAGGGCGCCGCCGTCCCGATCGCCGGCGAGGGCAACGGCGGCATCTTCTTCCCCGAGTACCGGCTGGCCCGCGACGGCGCCTACACCGCCGCGCGCTTTCTCGAACTGGTCGCCGAGCGCCGGGCCAGCGAGGTCGTCGCGCCCTTCGCCGGCTATCACAACGTGCGGCGGAACCTGCACTACGCGGACGCCGACGAGCGCGATCGGATGCTCGACGCCGCCGCGGAGTGGGCCGACGCCGAGGACGCCGAGGAGACGACGATCGACGGCTATCGCCTCGACTACGGCGACGCGTGGGTGCTGACCCGCCCCAGCGGCACCGAGCCGCTGATTCGCGTCTACGCCGAGGCGCGAGACAAAGCGCGGGCAGAAGAACTGGCGTCGGCGGTCACCGACGCGCTCGAAGACGGGCGATAGCATCGTCGGCGACGCGCGGCGACCGCGCCGCCACGGCGCCACCACAACACGACGCCGCGCTACGGTTCAGGCAGGTCGTCGAGTGCGGTCTCGATCGCGACACGTTCTGCGCGCAGGTCGTCGCGTTCGTCAGCGACGGCGCCCGACGCCAGTCGCTCCCGGTCGTCGGCGTCGAGACGATGGGTCGCCACGGCGGCGTCGCGCAGGCGCTCGTACTCCTGCTCGGCGGTCGCGGCCCGAACCGCCCGGAGCAGTTCGATCACGTCCTCGTCGGCGAACCGGTCGACGACCTTCCGGAGTTCGACGGCGCGCCAGCGCAGGACGCCCCGCTCCGGCGGCGGCCAGCCGACGGTTAGGGAGTCGGCGTCGAGGCGGTCGAGATACGTCCGCTCGGTGGCGACGGCGCGCTTGAGCGCGTCGGCGTCGTCGGCGTAGTGTTCGAGCTTCGAGCGCGAGTAGCCGGCGTACTCCAACAGGGTCGGAATCGGTTCGGTGCCGTCGGGCGACTCGCGGACGAAATCGAGCAGTTCCTCGGGCGGACGGGGGAGATCGACCAGCGGGAAGGCGCGGGTTCGGTCGACGAACGAGAGCACCTCGCGGGCCGACGCCGACTGGCGGTACTCGCGGAAGGCCTCGCGGACGGCCTCGTCGTAGGCCTCGATCGGCTCGCGCAGTCGCTCGACCGGGGCGTCCAGATCGGCCTCGCCGAGTTCGAGCAGGCGGTCGAGTTCGTCGATGCGCTCGTCGATCGTATCGAGCCGATCTGTGGCGTCGATCCTGGCCTGCCGATAGGACTCGCGGGCGTCGTCGCGGTTTTCCAGCAGGTCGACGAGGTCGTCGGCCCGCGCGAGCGCCGCGCGAGCGTCCGCGAAGTCGGACTCGGACAGTCGGCGCTTGTCGACCGCGTCGAGGGCGTCCTCGAACGCCTCGCGGCGGGGTAGATCCTCGGGCAGATCCTCGACGAGCGTGGCGAACTCGCCGCGGAACTCGACGTAGGACTCGAAATCGCCGGTACCGGTGGCGTCGTCGACGTACCGTTCGAGCAGTCGGTGGGCCGAGCGATGGGCCTCGGCGACCGCTTCGAGGTCGCTCTCACCCGCCTCGGCGACTTCCGATCGAAGGCGTTCGAGGCGTTCGTGGGCCGAGCGAAGCCGATCGACGGCGTCGAACCGGCGGGGCGCTGACTCGCTCATCGGCCTACTCGTAGACCGCGTCGGGGTCGAACACCTGCTCGCCGACGGTTTCGCCGTCGAGCGTGCGGTAGAAACAGGATTCGTAGCCCGTGTGGCAGGCGCCGCCCTCTTGGTCGACGCGGTAGATCAGGGCGTCGCCGTCGCAGTCGGCGCGGATCTCCTCGACGTGTTGGACGTGCCCGCTGGTCGCGCCTTTCTCCCAAAGTTCCTCGCGGCTCCGGGAGTAGTAGTGGGCGCGGCCGGTCTCGCGGGTGCGCTCGACGGCCTCGGGCGTGACGTACGCCAGCATCAGGATTTCGCCGGACTCGGCGTCTTGGGCGACCGCGGGAATCCGCCCGGAGTCGCCGAAGTCGAGGTCGACGGCGGCGTCTACGTCGCTCATGAGAAAGTCGAGGCCCGACGCCGAGGTATGCTTTTTGGTCGGAACGCCGAGGTGCTGGGACGGTCCGCGAGGACACCGCCGCGCCGGCGGGCGGATCAGACCAGCCCGATGAAGCGCAGAATCGTAAACAGCACGTCGCCGTAGACGAGCGCGACGACCAGCCCCGCGAACAGCGGGACGATAAACGGAATGCCCGGCGAGATCCAGACAGTATCCTCTGTGGCGAGCACGTCCAGCCCGTCACGGAGCCCCTCGGGCGTCGTCCCGTAGGCCGAACCGTCGATAGCCGCCAGAAACGCCGCGGCGCCCCACGGGTCCTCGTAGTCGGCGTCCGGTCGGTGGGCGCCGCCGTCGGTTTCGCCAGGTTCGGCGTCTGCTGGGGTGGCATCGGCGTCGACACCGACCGCCGTCGCAGGATCGTCCGACAACACGGCGCCGTCGGTCGGCGGGTTCGGCTCCTCGGGCAGCGTGTCGGGATCGCGGTAGTAGTCGGGACGCTCGCGCAGTTCCGAGAGCGAGAGCCCGCGCCAGCGCAGATACATCCGGAGCGCGTCGAGGTCGAGCCCGCGGCGGGTCAGCCCGTCGGGGCGTTCGAGCAACTGGCCGTGAGCGCTGGCAACCGCGGTCCACGGGCGCTCCAGCCCCACCGCCATCGCCGAGGTAAATCGGCGTCTGGCGGCGTTGTACAGGACGAGCGCGACGGGGTAGGCCGCCGCGACGATCACGGCGTTCGTGAGGACGGTAAAGGAGAACACCCCGACGGTCGTCTGGACGATCGGGAACTCCTGGCTCCCACCGAGCAGGAAGTACGACGGAAACGCCGGGAACAGCACGGCGAGCACCATCAGCGCCTTCGCGTCGGCGCCGCCGAAGCCGCCGATGCGCCAGAAGATGTAGGCCAGTGGGACGACCAGCCCGACGCTGATCGCCACTTGGCTGAGGAATCGCCGCCAGACGTAGCCGCCCGTCGCCGACAGATCAAGCGCCTGCAGCCCAAGCGCGAGGACGGCCAGCGCGAGCAGCGGCAGCCACGTCGCGTTGGGCACGCGACGAATCTTCACGTCACGCCACGCGGCCCACCCGAACACGGGTACGGCGAGCAAGCGCAGAAGATCCGACGCCGGCGCCAACACGAGTCCGAGGTCGATCACGTTCCCAAGCGGGCGGGCGACCGCCAAATAAATTCCGACCGTCGAAGGGCTCAGTGCCGACTGCGCTGGAGCGCGATCCGCCGGCAGTCTTCGGGCCGAAGCGTCGACCGAGGCAGGCGCTCGGCACAGATCCGACAGTGTCCGAACCCCTCGTGGTTGAAGGCGTGACAGAGTTCACACAGCGCGAGCGGGGACTCACCGTCCCAGTCGTCGGGGAGCAACCCGATCGACAGCGCCTCTTCACGGCGGGCGCGGGCGCGCTCGATACCGTCGCTCTGGCCGGACCGGCCGAGTAGTTCCAAGAGCCCCATCACGCGCGGGTAGGAGCCGAACGAAAAAGATCCATTCGGTTCGAGATCGAGCGGAGAAAACCCGGACGAACGTTCCTGAAAGACTTCGGCGGGAGAAGCCCGCGCTGAACGGTCGACGGCCAAAAAATGAAGCGTCGGTAGGTGAGACGGCAGCGCCGCTCAGATGACGCGGTTCTGCAGGTAGTCGAGGTGCTTGGCGTTGTAGACGATCTTGACCTCGTCGGCAGCGGGGCTGCCGATGCAGGTCAGGCGAACGCCCTTCTCCTCGACCTCCTCGTCGCTGAGGATCTGCTGCATGTCCATGTCGATCTCGCCCTCCTTGACGATGGAGGCGCAGTTCGCACAGGCGCCGGCGCGGCACGAGAAGGGCCAGTCGTAGCCCTGTGCCTCGGCGGCTTCGAGGATGTACTCGCCCTCGTTGACTTCGAGGGTGCCGTAATCCTCCTCGTCGAGGCCGGCGTCGGCGGCCTGCTCGAAGAGATCGTCGTCATCCATGTCCCAGCCCTGGTCGTCCAGTACTTCGTAGTTGAGGTATTCTACCGTGGGCATCACCTTCGAGTTCTCAGTCCTAACGGTTAGAAGTTGCTGTTTTGCATTCGACCAGTGACCTATCCACGGGCAGGGGCGACGATCACTGGACGGACGTGGGGCAAACGCCACAGCGAGGGCCCGGGACGCGGTTCGGAGCCTTTAGGCCGCCACCCCGCCACCGCTCGCACATGAGCGCGTTTCCGGAGTTCGAGGTGATCCCGGCAGTCGACTTGCAGGACGGCGAGGTCGTCCAGCTCGTGCAGGGCGAGCGCGGCACCGAAAAGCGCTACGGCGACCCGGTCGAGGCGGCCGAGCGCTGGGTCGAGCAGGGCGCCGAGACGCTGCATCTGGTCGATCTCGACGGCGCGTTCGAGGGCGAGCGCGCCAACGCAGACGCCGTCGAGCGCGTCGTGGAGGCCGTCGACGTTGACGTGCAACTCGGCGGCGGCATCCGGACGGTCGACGACGCCGTCGACCTCCTAGAGCGGGGCGTCGACCGCGTCATTCTCGGAACCGCAGCCGTCGAGAATCCCGAAATCGTCGGCGAGATCGGCGCCGAGCATCCGGGAACGGTCGTGGTCAGTCTAGACGCCAAAGACGGCGAGGTCGTCGTCGAGGGCTGGACCGAAGGCACGGGCCTCGCGCCGGCCGACGCCGCCGGACGCTACGAGGAACTGGACGCCGGCGCGATCCTCTTTACCGACGTGGACGTGGAGGGGCGACTGGAGGGCGTCCAGACCGAGCCCGTCCGGAACGTCGTCGAGGCGGTCGACATCCCGGTGGTCGCAAGCGGCGGCGTGGCGTCGATCGACGACGTGCTCGCGCTGCGCGATGCCGGAGCGGGCGCGGTCGTCGTCGGGTCGGCGCTGTACGAAGGCGAGTTCACGCTCGAAGCCGCGATCGACGCGCTCTGATCGGCCTTCGGCAGCAGGGCAGCGGCTCAGGCGGCGGGGACGCCACCGCTCAGCGCCAGAGGTATAATGGTCGGGTTCGTCGTCTCGCGCATGACCGACCGCGCTGCGGCCGTCGTCCGCGAGACGGCCGAGACGGAGATCGACGTGACGCTGGACATCGACGGCGACGGCGAGGCGACCGTCGACACCGGGATCGGCTTTTTCGATCACATGCTGGAGTCGTTCGCCAAACACGGCCTCTTTGATCTCACCGTCGACTGCGACGGCGACCTGGAGATCGACGACCACCACACCGTCGAGGACGTGGCGATCGTGCTCGGCGAGGCGTTCGACGAGGCGCTGGGCGAGAAGCGCGGGATCGTCCGGTACGCCGACCGAAAGGTGCCGCTTGACGAAGCCGTCGCCGGGGTCGTCGTCGACGTGAGCGGGCGCCCCCTCTTTCGGTTCGACGGCGAGTTCTCGCAGTCGTCGGTCGGCGACATGACCAGCCACATGGCCAAGCACTTCCTGCGCTCGCTGGCGATGAACGCGGACCTGACGCTGCACGCCGAGGTCACGGGCGAAAACGCCCACCACGAGATCGAGGCGCTATTCAAGGCGACCGCCCGGACGCTCGACGACGCGACGCGGATCGACGAGCGCCGCGGCGGCGACACGCCGAGCACGAAGGGCGAACTCTGAGCTGACCGCCCGCGGCGGGCGAACCCGCAGGTAAAAGTGCTGGGCACGTCTCGGCACACCTAATGTTCGACGAGATCATGGAGAAGTTCGAGGGGAGCCCCTCTCAGCAGCGGGTGATCCGGCTGCTCCTCGAACGCGGGTTCTCGGTCAACGACGAGGGGCGGGTCGTCTCGGGCGGGATCGAGATCCCCAACACGGGGATCGCCCGCGAGATCGATGTCGACCGCCGGGTCGTCGACTCGACGACCGACGCGATCCTCGACGACGACGAACTGCGACGCATCTTCCAGAACATCTCGCAGGTGCCCAGTCTGATGGATCTGGCGCCGGTGCTCGATCTCACGGTCGTCTCGATCGCGGTGATCGACGCCGAAGAGGAGGGCATCGTCTCCGAAATCACGGGACGACTGGCCGACCAGAACATCTCGATCCGCCAGACGATCAGCGAGGACCCCGAGTTCACCGACGAACCGCGACTGTATCTGGTGACCGACGAGCGGCTTCCGGGCGAGTTGATCAACGAACTGAACGATCTGGACTTCGTTCGTAGCATCGAGCTGCAGTGATTTCCGGAAGTTGTTGATCGGACGGCTCGACCGTGCTTTCCTGACTCTTCACAACGACCGCGCTTCGCTCTTTCACGGTAGTATCGTCCGAACCGATCGGATCGCTCAGCAAAGGCACACCGAAGCCACACCACGCTAGAACCGACGGGCTATTGGCGCCGGCAGCCCGATTTTCCGACCATGGACGAGAGTACGCGCGGCACGCTGGAGTTCGTCGCGGTCCAGCTCACCGCCGTGTTCGCCGGGTTGCACTTCTACTGGGCGTTTCCTCGCCTCGTACAGACAGTTCAGTTCGGCCAACCCCTCTATCGAGACCCACGACCACTGCTCTTTATCGGGCTGACGGTGGTCGTGCTCGCCGGGTTGGCGCTGGTCCAGCAAGGTGTGGTTCCCCGGACCGCCGCGTACGTCGCCGGAATGGCGCTGATGGCCGTGTCCGTCGTCGCGTGGATGATCTGGCACCTCGGCGGTCACGTCGCCTTGCTACCGTGGGCGCCCGAGGGCGTCGGGCAGACCCACGTCGGCAACCCCGTCGCAGTGCTGTTCGAGCACGCGATCGGCGACCCCATCGAAGGCGTCTCCAAGGCCGTCGAAGTCGCACTGTTCGGCGTGCTCGGCGTCCTGCTGTACGACGAGGTGACTGGTGAGCCGGCCGCCGAAACCGAGCCGAGCGCCGACGCCGACCAGTAGACGCCATGACCGAAGAGTCGTATCGAACCGTCGAGCGCAGGGGCCGGGCCGAGTTCGAGGTGACGGGCTCGGAGTTCATCGGGCACGTCGCGCCCGCGCCGGACGCCGACACCGCCGAGTCGTTCGTCGCCGAGGTGCGCGAGGAGTACGCCGACGCCACCCACAACGTCCCGGCCTATCGCGTCCGGGCCGACCCGTTCCGCGAGTGGGCCAGCGACGACGGCGAACCGGCCGGCTCGGCGGGCAAACCCGCGCTGAACGTGCTCCAGCAGGAAGCGATCGAGAACGTCGTCGCCGTCGTGACGCGGTACTACGGCGGGACGAACCTCGGCGTCGGCGGCCTCGCGCGGGCCTACTCCCGGGCGGTCAAGGAAGGTCTCGACGAGGCCGGCGTCGTCGAAGAACGGCCCCACGAGCGCTTTACCGTCGCCGTCGAGTACGACGACTCCGGGACGGTCCGTGGCATCGTCGAGAGCGCCGGCGTCGAGTTCGACGCCGAGTACGCAGAGCGCGTGACGCTCACCGTGCGCGCGCCGGTCGCAGACGCCGACGCGCTGCGAGACCGCATCCGGAGCGCGACGAGCGGGCGCGCAGTGATCGACGCCGACAACGAAGCGCGCGACTAACTGCCCAGCGGCGTCGACGACCGACTCCAGCGAACGCCGTCCCTCTCAGTCGACGATGATCTCGTCGTCGATCGTCTCGCGTTCTTCGGGTTGCATCTCCTCGCGGTAGCGCTCGATCCAGTCGGCGAAACAGCCCGGACAGAGCCGCTGAGTATCGACCTGTGAGCGATCGACGGTGAGTCGCACCGTCCGCGCGAGCGGGTCCGAGACGGCGTCGCCGCAGGCGTCGCAGTCGGCTGACATACTGCCGAGGTGCGTGCCTCACGCACAAAGCTCTAGGGTCGGAGGAGGGCGCCTACTGCGTCCGGAACGCCCGGTCGCCGGCGTCGCCCAGACCGGGGACGATGTAGCCGTCGTCGTCGAGGTAGTCGTCGATAGAGACCGTCAGCAGGTCGACATCGGGGAACTCCTCGCCGACCCGCAGCAGGCCGTCGGGCGCGCTGACCGCCGAGAGGACGATGAAGTTCTCCGGTTCGGGCGAGTTCTCGGTGACGTGATCGAGCACCGTACACATCGTCGAGCCCGTCGCCAGCATCGGGTCGGCGACGATCACGGTGTCGTCCTCGGTGATCTCGGGGAGCTTGACGTAGTCGACGGTGATCGGGAACGAGCCGTCTTCCTTCCGGCCGGTCTCGTCGCGGCTGGCGCTGATGACGCCCTGTCGGGCGCGGGGGAACGCCTTCAGAAGCCCCTCGACGAAGGGCGTCGCGGCGCGCAAGACGTTGACGATCACGACATCGTCGACGCCCTTGACCTGCTCGCCCATCGTCTCTTCGAGCGGCGTCTGGGTCGAGACGTACTCGGTCTCCATCCGGCCGTCGATGATCTCGTAGCCACAGATCCGCCCGAGCTTGACGAGGCCTTTCCGGAACGCGACCTGCTCGGTCTCGACATCTCGAAGTTTCGAGAGGGTATGCTTTGCGAGCGCGTGGGTGACGACGTAGGCGTCGTCGCGGTCTTCGATTGGCATTATCGGAGCGTCGTGATCCGGCGAGTATAACCTACCGATCTGTGTCGGGGGCGACGTACAAGTACCCCCTCGCTCACGATCCAGACGATGCGCACGGTCGAAGCCGCGAAATTCGTCGGCGCGCCGCCCGACGCCGTCGAGCGCGTGCTGACGCCGCGACGGATCGTCGAGTACGAGGGCTCGTTTACCGTCCGGGGCGTCGAGGAACGCTACGACGCGACCGTCGTCACGGTCGGCGGTCCCGGACTGGAGCTTCGGCTTCGCTTCGAGCCGCGCGATCGAGGCTACGACTACGAGCAACTGGACGACGGCGGGCCGCTGGACGCCATGACGACGACGCTGACCTACACTCCCGAAAACGAGGGGACCCGCGTGTCGGCGTCCTCGTCGGTCAGCCTCGGCGCGCCGCCAGCGGCGCTCACTGACCGAATCGCGGGCTGGAAGCGCCGCGGCGAGTTGGACCGGCTGCTGGACGCGCTGGCCGAAACTGTCGAGTAACCACTGAAGAATTCCGGAACTCCCCCGGGGCTACCGCCAGCCCTTTCGACGCCACGAGCCAACCCGTGGGCGATGACCGACGACCTGTTCTCGCCGCTGTCGCTGCGCGAAACCGAGCTACCGAACCGCGTGATGGTGTCGCCGATGTGCCAGTATTCCTGTGAGGATCGGGACGGGCTGGCGACCGAGTGGCACCGAACCCACCTGGGCAGCCGGGCGGTCGGCGGCGCCGGCGTCGTGATGGCAGAGGCGACCGCCGTCGAGTCGCGGGGACGCATCTCGCCGCACGATCTGGGCATCTGGAGCGACGAGCACGCCGACGCGCTGGCGCCGGTCGCCGAGTTCGTCCGCGAGCAGGGGAGCGTCCCGGCGATCCAACTCGCCCACGCCGGCCGGAAAGCCTCGACGAGCCGGCCGTGGGAGGGCCACGAACCGCTGGCGCCCGAGGACGGCGGCTGGGAGGCGATCGCGCCGAGCGCGACGCCGTACCCCGGCAACGAGGCCGTGGCGCTCCACGAGATGACTCCTGAGGACATCGAGGACGTGATCGCGGCGTTTCAGAGTGGCGCCGAGCGCGCGCTCGACGCCGGCTTCGAGATCGCCGAGGTCCACGCCGCCCACGGCTACCTGCTCCACGAGTTTCTCTCGCCCGTCTCGAACGATCGAACGGACGAGTACGGCGGGAGCTTCGAGAACCGCGCGCGGCTCACGGTCGACGTCGTCGAGGCCGTCCGCGAGGTGTGGCCCGACGACCGGCCGGTGTTCGTGCGCATCTCGGGCACCGACTGGTTGCCCGACCGCGAGTCGTGGACCAGAGAGCAGTCAGCCCGTCTCGCCGACCTGCTGGCCGAGGCCGGCGCGGATCTGATCGACGTGTCCAGCGGCGGGCTGCATCCCGACCAGCAACTTCCGGCGGGCGGACCGAACTATCAGGTCCCACTCGCTGAACACGTCGGCGCCGAAAGCGAGCGCGATGTGGGGATCGGCGCGGTCGGCGGCATCACGACGGCCCAGCAGGCCGACGCCGTCGTCCGGAACGGCCGGGCCGATCTGGCCATCGTCGGGCGCGAGCATCTCCGGGACCCCTACTTTGCGCTCCGGGCAGCAAAAGAACTCGACGCGCTCGATCGGATCGAGGTGCCAAAGCAGTATCGTCGGGCGTTCTGAACGGACCCGTTCCGGGACGCCGATCAGCGGGTCGTGCTGTGGCGCTCGATCTGACGATCCATCGTACACTGGAGACAGCGATCGTCGGCCGTACAACCGGCTGAATCGTGCGGACAGACGTGGACCTCTTCGCTCGTCGAGAGGCGCTCGCGTTCGAGACGCCACTCGGCCGCCCAGTCCTCGATCGACCCGTTCCGAGTCGAGTCGTAGACGACCGTATCGTCGCGCGTGACGATCTTCATGCACACCGGATCGTCCGAGCACTCGGCGACGACCTCGATGGCGTCCTCGATCGACCGAACGCGCTCGCGCTCGCGGCGCGTCTCGTACAGCGTGACCACCTCGACGCCGCCGGGTTCGGTGAGCGCGGGATCGGACATACTCGATGTGAAGGATCGCAGTCGCAAAAACGTGGGGCATGCCGTCACCGAATGGCGACGAGATCCGCCTCGTTAGGGGTTCACACCCGAAACGCCCGCGAGACCGAACAGCCTTTGTGGGCCACTGGCCTGTGTTCGAACATGGGTTTTGGTAGCTACGACGAATCCGAGCAGAAAGACCAGAACGTCGACGAAGACGACGACTCCGAGGCCGTCAACGTCCACGAGGAGGATCACGACGGCGAAATCTCCTTCGAGGCGGAGGGGTCGACCGAGGATCTGGTCGGTCGCCTCCAAGAGATGAAGGACGACGACGACGAATAAGACGCTACCCCCGAATTTTCTGCCGCGCTCGATGATCGAGAGCCGTGGCTACGCCGGCGTCGCGGCGTCGTGACGCCGGAGACGGCGGTGCTGGTGGAACCCCGGCACGAGACTTTTGTACCGGAGCGCCATACTGACGGCTGACCCGCCTCGGCGCGGCGCCGACCCGCGCGAGGCGTCCGAACCCATGGAACTACCGAACAGCCGACGCCAGCGCGTCGACGCAGTGCCGTTCGTCGTCGTCGCGCTGCTCGCCGGCACGGCGACGTTCTCGCTCGGCCCGGGCTACCTGCTGACGCTCGGGGTAGCGCTCACGCCGGCGCTCGCCGCGTGTGTCGCGGCGACGGCGCTGACGACTGCAGTCGCGTACCACCGGTTCGTCTGGACGGCTCGTCCCGACCTCCGCGGGGAGCTGCCGGTCGAGCTACGGCTGCGACGCCTGCTGTACGGCGGCCTCGCGCTCGTCGGCCTCGTCCCGCTGTTCGCGCTGCCGCTGGTGCTGTAGGCGGGCGGGAAGCGGCGGCGTTCCGGAGCCAGCCGATGAGCGGCGTCGCCCGCAAGCGCCGATATGGTCCACGGCAACGCACACCACCCGTTTAACTGCAGATCGGACGACAGCTACAGTATGGGCCTCGCAGCGCGGATCGAAGCCTACCGCGAGTACCTGCGGGAGGTGCTCCACGGGCTCTATCACGGCATGATCGAACACCCGGCCTACGAGCTGATCGAGAAGGAAGCCGAAGATAGGGAAGACGAGTTCCTGCTGGCGTGTTTCGCCGACGCCTTCGGCATCCCGAGCCCGGCGTCGTACTACACCGCCGAGCTACTGCCCTACCTCGCCGAGGAGTTCGAGCAGTGGGAGCGGCGGATGTGGGACCGCTCGTCGGTGATCGAACGCAAGGGACAGCAGTACCACTTCTGATGACGGGGAGCGACGCGATGGGCGGACCGTCCGAACGGTTCGTCTTCTTCGGGGGGAAAGGCGGCGTCGGGAAGACGACGGTGTCGAGCGCGTTCGCGGTCGGGTGCGCCGAGGCCGGCCTCGATACCCTGCTGGTCTCGACGGACCCGGCCCACAGCACCGCCGACGTGTTCGACCAGCCCTTCGGCGACGACCCGCGACCGGTCGACGGGCGAGAGCGACTGTGGGCGATGGAGATCGATCCGGACGCCGAAATCGAGGCTCACGTCGCCCAGATCAGGCGCTCGCTGTCAGATCAGATGAGCCCGGCGATCGTCAACGAGATCGACCGCCAGATCGAGTTGGCCCACCGGACGCCCGGTGCCCACGAAGCCGCGCTGTTCGACCGGTTCATCGAGGTCATGCGATCGAGCGACGAGTACGACCGGGTGGTGTTCGACACCTCGCCGACCGGCGGAACCTTGCGCCTGCTCTCGCTGCCCGAGCTACTGGAGTCGTGGATCGACCGGCTGGTGCGCAAGCGAACCGAGAGCATCGACCGCTACGAGAAGGCCGCGATCGGCGAGCGACAGGCGCCGAGCGTCGACGACGACCCGATCATCACGCGGCTGCGCGAGCGCAAGGAGAACTTCGAGTTCGCCGGCCGGGTGCTCCGGGACGACGCCGCCTTTTTCTTCGTGTTGAACCCCGACGACCTCTCGATCCGAGAAACCGAGCGTGCGATCGAGAACCTCGACGAGTACGATCTGTCCGTCCGCGGGTTGGTCGTCAACCGGCTGACGCCCGCGCCCGACGACGACGAGGACGGCCGCGGTGCGCGCTTCCTGCGCGCCCGGCGCGAGACCGAGCGCGAGCGGCTGGCGACGATCGAATCGACGTTCGAGGCGCCGGTCGTCGCCGCCATCGAGACGCGCGTCGAGGAGATCAGGGGCGGGCATCTCGACGCCGTCGCCGAGGCGCTCGACATCGAACCGGCGCCAGCGGCGTCGCCCGAGAGCAACCGAGAGTGAGCTGATTCGGTTGCGCGAACCGGTCGCTACGTGCCACCTGTCGCGTAGTTTTAGCGGGTAGTGCGAACTAGTACCAAGGTTTATTATCGTTATTGATAATGAGAACATGGGAGAGGGGAGACCACATGGTACAGGTCATATGGCTCGTGCTCGCCGTGCTCGGCATGTTCACCGCGGGGTATCTGGGATACTCCCGCTACCTTGCGAACTTCGTCGGTCTGGACGAGAGTCGGACGACGCCGGCACACGAGTACGAAGACGGGCAGGAGTACGTGCCGTCGAAGAAGCCGGTTCTGTTGGGGCATCACTATTCGAGCATCGCGGGCGGCGCGCCGATCGTCGGTCCGATCACGGCGGCACTCGTCTGGGGGTGGGTGCCGGCCGTGCTGTGGGTCGCCATCGGCAACCCGCTGATGGGCGCCGTTCACGACTTCATGTCGCTGTCGGGGTCGATCCGCCACGAAGGTAAGTCGATCGGGTCGATCATCGGGTCGTATCTGGGTGAACGCGGGAAGAATCGGCTGTTGTGGTTCGCGTTCCTGACGATCATTCTCGTCGTGGCGGTGTTCGCGCTCGTCGTCGGCATCGTGCTGGACGCCTACCCGCAGGCCGCGACCGCGAGCATCATCTACATCGGGCTGGCGCTCGTCTTCGGCGTCTACCTGTACCAGCTCGATCTGCCCTTCATTCCGGGCACGATCGCCTTCGTCAGCGCGGTGTTCGGGGGCGTCTGGGTCGGCGTGCAGTACCCGCTGGCGCTGTTCCCGGCGGTCGGCGACGCGAGCTATCCCGCGGGCACCACGGTGCTGTTCGCCGGGAGCGGCGCGTGGATCCCGGGCGCGGAGCTGTTCAGTCCGAACATCGCCGCGTGGATCGTCGTCGTCCTGTTGTACGCATTCGTCGCCGCGGTGTTACCGGTGTGGACGCTGCTCCAACCGCGAGACTACCTGTCGTCGTTCCTGCTGTACGCCGGCGTCGGCGGCGCCTTGCTGGCGATCATCGTCGGGACGGTGTTCGGAACGGCCGCCGAACCGCTGACGATCAACACGCAGGCGTACTACGGGTTCTGGGGGAGCGACGTGGCCAGCTTCTCGCTGATGCCGCTGTTCCCGCTGTTGTTTATCACCATCGCCTGCGGGACGATCAGCGGGTTCCACTCGCTGGTCTCCTCGGGCACGACGGCGAAGCAACTCGACAGCGAGACCGACGCCCGCCTGATCGGCTACGGCGGGATGCTCGGCGAGGGGCTGCTGGCGACCGTCGCGCTCTGTACGGTCGTGCTTGTCGCGGACGTGGCCGCGACGGGCGGAATCGGCCTCGCGCTGCCGAACTTCGCGGCCGGCGGCGGCGTCATCTTCACGAGCTTCGGCATCCCGACCTCCTTCGGCGCGCCCTTCATGGCGCTGGTGCTGGTGAGCTTCCTGCTGACCAGCACCGACACCGCGGCGCGGCTGGGCCGGTACATGCTCGAAGAGATCGTCGACACGCCCGAGACGACGACCCAGTCGGTCGCGGCGAACCGCTACGTCGCCACCGGCGTGCAGGTCGTGCTCGCCTTCCTGCTGGTCGCCAGCGGGCGGTGGGAGGACCTCTGGCCGCTGTTCGGCGGCGCCAATCAGCTACTGGCCGCGCTCGCGCTGCTGACCGCGACGGTCTGGCTCGCCAACTGGGACGAGACCAAACAGCTCGTCAGCACCGGCGTCCCGATGGTCCTGATGGTGTCGATCACGATACTCGGCTTACTCTGGCTGGCGCTGTACCAGAACATCGCGGTGAAGTTGCTCGACACCGCGTGGATGGCCGACGCGACGGCGCTGGATCTGATCGGCACGTCCTTGCAGATCGTCATCGCGTTCGTGCTCGTGGGGCTGGCGCTGTCGCTGGTCAGGATGGGCTACAGCAACATCCAGCGCGTTCGGACGAGCGGAGAGGTGGCGGCTGCCGACGGCGGAGCACCGAGCGAGTCCGACGGAAGCGACGACTGAGCGGCGGCGTCCGGACGCCGCTTTCCGGCGGGCCGCCGTTGTCAGTAGTCGGTACTGCGATCGCTTTTGCTGGACGTGCTCTGCACAGCGCATCCGGCCGAAGGGGAGTGCCAGAGACAGTAGCACTCAAGAGCTACATCCGCGTAGGGCAGGACGATGGGGCAGGATTTCAGCGCAATACTATTCGGCGATCCGTTCGCCGTCATGAACACGATCGGATTGGTCGCGTTCGCGTTCGTCGGGTCTTCGAAAGCGATCCGGGAGGAGTTCGACCTGTTCGGGATTACCATCGTTGGACTGGCAATGGCGTTTGCAGGTGGAGCAACACGCGATCTCCTCGTGGCCCGGGTTCCGTTAGCACTCCAGTCACCGATCGAAATCAGTTTGGGGCTGCTCGGCGTCGGCTTGGCAATCACCTTGAGCGTCGTTCTGTCGTCGCCCGAAACACATCCAGTCACGCTCGTCTCGGATGCGATCGGGCTTGCTGCCTTTACCACAACCGGAGCGATCGTGGCATCTGACGTGGGTGTTTCAGCATTCGGCATCGTCGCGATCGCGACGATCAACGCCGTGGGCGGTGGTGCATTTGCAGATATTTTGCTCGATCGAGCCCCGTTTATCCTCTTCGAGGATTTCTATGCAAGTTGTGCAGTGCTCGGCGGGAGTGCATACTGGTTGTTGGACGTGTTCGGAGCGACTGGAAGTCTCGCCGCGGGGATGTGCGCAGCAGTGACCGTCGTCACTCGGTTAACCGCAGTTGCGTACAACTGGAATCTCCCGACGGCACAAAGCCTGATGCTAGTGAGTAAATGACAAAACAGCCGAACTGCCCTTAGAGCTGTAGCCGTCGCGCGATCAGGTCGAGCAGTCCCGGCTCCTCGCGCTCGATAGGGTCCCACGTCTCGAAGGCGGTCCGCACGTCGGCGTTCTCGCTGGCGACCAGTTCCTCGTCGGACGGCGCGGCGACGACGAGATTGATCTCGTAGTGGCCGTGATAACCGTACTTGATGAGCGTCCGATCCCGGAATCCCTTGACGAACGAGCGCACGTCGTCGGTCAGCGTCGGTGCGACGATCACGACGGTGAACTCCGTGCCGTAGTGTTCCTCGTCGGGCTCGATCCAGTCATCGGCCAGATCGTGACAGAGACCGACGAGGTGCTCCAGTTCGACAACGTACAGCGAGTCGACCCGGCGGGCGAAGAGATGCTCGTGGACCTCGTGGTGCGCGAACGCGATCGAGGGGTGCAGGAAGTGCTTGCGGCTCTCCATGTCCATCCGGGCATACAGTGCGAAGGGCTCGTCGTCGACCGTGACATCGCGGGCGAGGTCGTAGTTGCGCGCGAGGCGGGCGGCGACGCCGTCGAGGTACTCGTCGTCCCAGTCGGGAATGGCGTCGGCCGTCGCGGGCGGGCGAGAGACGGTGGAGGTTGCCATGTGTAGTGTGTGAGCGAATCGGGATAAATAGCTGACAACCGGTCGCAGACGCGACAGGAGGGGGTGCTGAAAGGTTTACCGGGGTGTGGGACGTACACCCACGTGGGAGGATGGGAGAGAAACGGACCGAAGCCTGTGGGCGATGTGGCATCAGTTCCGTCGTGGACGCGACCGACAGCGGCAAAGGAGACGAACGAGACCCACTCGGCGAGGACCGGATCGAACTCGACGAGCGCGAGGCCCGGTCGGCGATGCGGGCGCAGGTTGCCGTCGGCCGGCTCAAGCGACGGCTCGACGAGGTGGCGACGCGGCTGACCTACGGGCGGTGACGCCCGTCGCTCGACGCCCAAGCGACCGTCGCGTCGGCCGCTACCGACACACGTCGGTACGCCGGGAGGAGGATACCTACGCACCCGGGGGCAAAGCGTTTAACCGACGGTGACATAAGCCGCTACTCAACGGACATGGAAGAGAGCATCTCCGGGTTCAAGATCCGCGGGACGTGGGGAGACGTCGTCGAGCACGGCGAACGGATCACCCGGGCGCTGCGCGACGTCGACGCCAACGAGTCCGGTGCGGCGGCGAGCTACCCGGACGCGTTCACCGAGTGGGACGAGTGGCGACCCAAGTCCCACGAACGCATCGAGGAAGACGTTAGTGAGAAGACCGCCGACCAAGCCAGCGTCAAGGAGGGGAAAGGGGAACAAGCCGGGAAAGAGCCCGACGAGGACATCCGCACTGCAGGCGAGAAGCTCAGCGAGTCCTACGAGAAGCTCGACGAGGACGACACCGGCGGCGCGGTCGACAAGTGGGGCGAGTCGATCGAGTACGTCGCGCGCGCGGCCGACTCCGCCGGCCGGAAGGCGCTTCGGTCGGTCGAGAACACGGTCTACCAGCGGGTGATGACCCAACTCGCACCCTATTATTTCGACAACGAACTGGTCAGTGCGAACCTCCAGCGCTCGACCCGCAACGGCGAGGAGACGTTCGTCTTCGAGGTGAACGTCAACGACGACGATCTCAAAGAAGAGGTCTCCTCCCGGCTCGCCGAGTACGAAGACGAGGTCGACCGCTGGCACGTCGACACCGAGAAAGACACCGAAGTCGTCGCCGCCGCCGAAGGCGTCGAGCCGCCCGAGGAGGAGACCGACGGCCGGTCGAAGCCGTCGAAGAACTGACGCTCGGGAACGCGGGGTGCTGTTGCTAATACCCATCGCTCTTCGACAAGTTTTTACACTGAGTGTTGCGCAAACAATGTATGGATACGAACCGACGGGCGCTGCTTCGGCGTCTGGGCGCGACGAGCGGACTCTCACTACTTGCTGGCTGTTCGGGTAGCCTTCCGGGCGGCGGATCGGGCGACGACGGCGACGACGGCGAGCCCGAACCAGAGAGCGACAACCAATCGGCCGGGGATGACAATACCTCGGACGGAGACGCCGACCAGCCGTCCGGCGGCAGGGCGATGCTCTGGCACTCGATGCGCCAGTCCGAGATCGAAACGTTCCAAGAGAGCCGCGACCAGTTCAACGACGCGCACGGTTCGACGATCGTCGCCAAGGAAACCGGGGACCTCCGGAACCGCGTCGAGAGGGCGGTGGACTCGGGCGACGGCCCCGAGATGTACCGCTGGGCACAGGACTGGGTCGGAGGACACTGGCAGCGTGACTTCCTGTACGACGCCAGCGACGACCTCAGCATCACCCCCTCGGACAAGTTCAGCGAGGCCGCCGTCCAAGCGATCACCGTCGACGGCGGCGACGCGACGATCGGCCTGCCAGTTGGGGGAGAGACGGTGACGCTGCTGTACAACAAGGACATGATCGACTCCCCGCCCGAGACGTTCGCGGAGATGGAGTCGATCATGCAGGAGTATTACAACCCGAACAACGGCAAGTACGGTCTTTCACACCCGATCGACGCCTACTTCGCCAGCGCTTGGATGCACGCCTTCGGCGGCTACTACTTCCAAGTTAACGACCGCGGCGAGGGCGTCACCGGTCTCGACCTCGACGAGACCAAACTGGGAATGCAGTTCCTTCGGGACCGCATCTGGCCGTACATCCCGCAGGACATCAACCCCGGCCCGCAACAGCAGGTCTTCCAGAGCGGCAACGCACCGTTTGCGGTCAACGGTCCTTGGATGATCGACACCTTCGAGCAGAACGGCGTCAACGTCGGCGTCACCTCCTTCCCCACCGTCGACGGCAACGCGCCGAGCCCCTACACGGGCACCACGATGTGGTACTTTTCGACCCGCATGGGCGACGACGCCAAGCGCCGCAAGGCCGCGCTCGACTACGCCGAGTGGATCGCCACGAACGAAGATCACCAGCTGGCGCGCGCGGAAGCCCACGATGCCGCCCCCGTGCTCGATTCGATCGACGCCGACGCTCTCGGCGAACGAGCCGCCGGGTTCAAGCGCAGTTACGACGCCGGGATCGCCATGCCGGCCCATCCCAAGATGAGCAGCGTCTGGATGCCCACCGAGGACGCGATGACTGCGGTGCTGCTCGACGGCGCCAGCATCGACGCTCGGTTCGATCAGGCCGCCGCGGAAATCCGATCCTCGTGGGACCAATAGGCGTCCGGAAACCGTGACTCGGTCGGTAGGCACTTGTAGGCGCCCCGGGTAATAAGGCGATAGATGGTCGATGCCGCGACGCTGGCGACGCTCGTGATCGCGGGACTGGCGAGCCTGTTTATGGCGTGGGCGATCGGCGCCGGCTCCAGCGGCTCGACGCCGTTTGCCCCCGCAGTGGGTGCAAACGCAATTTCGGTGATGCGGGCGGGCTTTTTCGTCGGCCTGCTCGGATTTCTCGGCGCCGTGTTGCAGGGCGCGAACGTTTCCGAAGCCGTCGGTCGTGAGCTGATCGGCGGCGTCTCCCTGTCCCCGACGGCGGCGACGTTAGCGCTGCTCATCGCGGCGACGCTGGTCGCGCTCGGCGTGTTCGCCGGCTATCCGATCGCCACAGCCTTCACCGTCACCGGCGCCGTCGTCGGCGTCGGGCTAGCGATGGGCGGCGACCCGGCGTGGGCGAAGTACCGCGAGATCGGGACGCTGTGGGTGCTGACGCCCTTTATCGGCGGCGGCATCGCCTACGCGACCGCCCGGACGCTACGCAACGAGTCGTGGGACGAGCAAGCGACCGTGCCGGTGCTCGCCGGCGTGGTCGGCGTGATCCTCGCAAACGTCGAGTTCGTCGTGCTCGGCCCGCCGGGCGAGGCCGCCGCCATTTCCGAGACGCTCGCAGCCGCGCTGCCGGTGGCGCCGCTGGTCGGGCGGGCGCTGGTGACGGTCCTGCTCGGCGTGCTGACGGCGCTGGCGCTGTACCGCGACCTGCGCGGCGACGCCGACCGGGGACAGCGCCGGTTCTTACTCGTGATGGGCGGACTGGTCGCGTTCTCCGCGGGCGGGAGTCAGGTCGGGCTCGCCGTGGGGCCGATGCTGCCGCTGCTCGAACCGCGGGGCGTCCCGCTAGTCGCCGCGCTGCTGGGCGGCGGCGCCGGCCTGCTCGTCGGCTCGTGGACCGGCGCGCCGCGGATGATCAAAGCCATCGCGCAGGACTACTCCTCGCTGGGGCCGCGCCGGTCGATCGCCGCGCTGATCCCTTCGTTTGCGATCGCCCAGACCGCCGTTTTCTTCGGCATTCCCGTCTCGTTCAACGAGATTATCGTTAGTTCGATTATCGGCAGCGGCTACGCCGCAGGCGGCGGAGGCGGCGTCAGCGCGAGGAAGATGGGCTACACGGTGCTGGCGTGGATCGGGTCGCTCGTCGGGGCGATCGTCGTCGGGTACGCGGGATACACCGCAGTGTCGCTCGTGTTCTAAAAAACGAAAGAGGACCGTCGGCGTCGTTACGAGAGCCGCCGCGTGGCGACGCCGTCGCGTAGCTGGCCGCCGCAGTCGGGACAGGTCGCGCGGTACGAGACCGGATGCACCGTCGTCTCGCACTCGCTGCATCTGTACCGTCGTTTTTGTATACTCATCTGAATTTCACCTGTGTAAGACAAGCAGTGCAGCACCATTAACTCTTTTTGCGCCTGATAGTTTACCATGATCAGGTCTGAATGATCATTTGGTCGGGAACAGTCGAGGTCGGCGGTAGTCTTCGAGGTAACTGCCGGCAGAGCGGCAGCCACGCGACGAGTTAGTTGTCGACCGACGCCTCGCTTTCCGGTTCGGCGGCGTCCACGTCGTCCTCGTCAGCCGTGTCATCCGGTTCGGGCAGTTGTTCGAGACGGGCCTGCTTGATCCGGGTGTTTTCGACCTCCTCGACGGTGATACGGATGCCGTCGTAGGTGATCTCCTCGCCGGCCTCGACGAGGCGTCCGGCCCGGTTGAAGATGAAGCCGGCGACGGTCTCGAACTCCTCGCCTTCGGGGAGGTCGATCTCCAAGGCCTCGTTGACCTCGTGGATGTTGACCTCGCCTTGAACGACCGCACCGCCCTCGACGTACTCGATCGGCTCGTCCTCGCCGCCCTCTAAGATCTCGCCGACGATCTCCTCGACCATGTCTTCCATGGTGATCAGCCCCTCGGTGGTACCGAACTCGTCGATGACGATCACCATGTGCATGCGCTCTTCGCGCATCTCGGTGAGCAGTTCGTCGACGTTCTTGGACTCGGGGACGTGCAGCGTGGGATTGATGAGATCCTCCAGTTCGAGCGCGCGCGAATCGGCCTCGCCGTAGTTGGTGTCCCGCACGAGGTCGCGGATGTGGACGATGCCGATGACGTTGTCGAGACTTCCCTCGTAGACCGGGACGCGGGCGTGCCCGCTCTGGACGCAGGTCTGGAGCGCCTCCTCGATGGACGCGTCGGCCGGCACCGCGGTCATATCGAGTCGCGGCGTCATCACCTCCTTGGCGATGGACTTGTTGAACCGGAAGATGCGCTGGAGCATCTCGCGTTCGTCCTCTTCGATGACGCCCTCGCGCTCGCCGGTCTCGATCATGTCTTGGATCTCCGAGCGCGTGACGTAGCCGGACTCGATCGCGCTGCCGCCGCCGGTCAGCCGATTGACCTGCCGGGTGAGGAAGTCGAACGTGATCACCAGCGGCTTGAGCAGGTACTCCGAGAACTTCAGGGGACGCGCGATCGTCAGCGCCCACGACTCGGTGTGCTCGACCGCGTAGGACTTCGGCGCGCTCTCGCCGAACAGCAAGACGAGCGCGGTGATGCCGAACGTCGAGAGCAACACGGCGACGCCAGCGTTCGTGACGTACATCCCGACGAGCACGGTCGCGATCGACGACATCGCGATGTTGACGAGGTTGTTCCCGACGAGGATCGTCACCAGCAGGCGGTGGGGATCCTCCTTCAGATTCTGGAGCGTCAGCGCACCGGGTTCGCCATTCTCCGCGAGCGCCTCGGTCCGGTAATCGGGCAGCGAGAACATGGCGATCTCCGAGGAGGAGAAAAACGCCGAAAGCCCGATCAACAGGACGATACTCGCAATGCCGAGCACAGCGACTGCTGAGTCCGCCAGTTCGATGCCGAGCAACGGCACTTGGGCGGCCAGTGGCGAGAACGGGACGGCCCACGAGACAGGTATACCCATCGACACGGGTACTTACCGGTCGGGTGAATTAACTCTTGTGCGGTCGTCCCGCGACGACGCAGGCCGACCTCGTAGTTTCCGGGCCGTCGATCGGCGGGGAGGAGTCGGCCGTGGCGACGTCGCCAGCCCGCGGAGACTACAGTCGGCGTTTGAGCCTCCGCGGGCTTGATACCGTCACGGTGGGTAACTCCGGACGAGACGATGCCCCGACGAACGCGACGTGACGCCCTCCGCTTGTGCGGTCTCGGCGCCGGAGCCGCTCTCGCCGGCTGTCTCGGCGACGCCGAGAACGACGACGAACCCGACGATCCGATGAGCATCGAGGAGGATCCGCCCGAAGAGCCGAACGAGGCCGAGGAGAGCCCCGAACTGGTCGACGCGACGACCGTCCACTTGGAACCGACGCTGTCGGCGCCGGACTGGTACGTCGAGAGCGAGTCGACGACCGCCGCCGTGACCGTGCTGGACTCCGAGAAGCGCGTCCGCGAGGCGATCGACCTCGCAGCCAGAACGGGCGACCGCCACGACGGCGCGACGTCGCTGGTCGCGAGCACCGACTTCGAGACATCGGTGCTCCTGCTCGTCGAGACCGTCGGCCCGAACACCTGTTATCGGTCGGTCGACGTATCCGAAGTGCAGGTTCGCGGGCCGCTGGTCCTGACGCTCGACGACGAGACGAGCGGGAACGAGAGCGCGTCGACGAGCGATGACGAAGCGCTGATCCGCGCCGACACCGCAGCGGTCGATACCTGCGAGGACGACGCCGGAGACGGCGGAGTCGGCGCGGGACAGGCGCTGACGTTCCCCGCCGCGCTGGTGCGCGTGACCGTCGACGGGCCCGTTCCCGACACCGCGAAGGTGACCGTCACGGATGGCTGGGGGCAAACGAGCACCGTCTCGGCGTCGGCGTCCGGTACGCCGTTGAACGGCGCGACGACCGTCCCCGGTCACGTCCGCCCAGACGGCGAACCGGCGACGATTCCCGCCCCGCTGACCTGCGAGGACGAGTCGTTCGAGCGCCACGGCCAGTACGTCCCCGAGAAGCGCGTCGAGTGGGGAACCGCGACCGGCGAAGACGGCGCCCCGAGATTCGAGATGCGCGTCGACCGGACGAGCGTCCGCCGCGGCGAGTCGGTGACCGTCACGATGACGAACGCCACCGACCGAGAGCAGTACACGGGCATCTGGCGCAAGTACAATCTCCAGGTCCGGACGGAGGCCGGATGGCAGGACGTGCGCGGCGCGCCCGACGGCGGCTCGATCGCGTACACGGACGAGGCGGTCGTGCACGAACCCGGCGAGGGGTTCGAGTGGACGATCGAGATAACGCCCCAAGGCATTCTCGACGGACCCTACGGGAAGGACTTCGCCGTCTGTCCGGGACTGCCCGCCGGACGCTACCGGTTTCTGTTCTGGGAACCGGCCGTTGCGGTGGCGTTCGATCTGCGCAGGTAGACCCGGCGCGTCGGCGGAACGGCCCGCGAGTTCGGGGCACCCAGTGGCCTCGCGCGCCGCCGCTCAGCCGGCAACCCCGACCGCTGACCCAACGTTTTCTGCTCTGCCCGCCGAAGCGGTAGTATGAGCGACACCGCCACGCCGATCACGTTCTACCGACTACAGGCCTGCCCGTTCTGCGAGCGGGTCGCCCGCACGCTCGACGAACTGAACCTCGAGTACCGCTCGCGGTTCGTCGAGCCGATGCACTCGAAGCGAAACGTCGTCAAGCGCGTCAGCGGGAAGCGGTCGGTGCCCGCCATCGTCGACGACGCCACGGGCGTGACCATGTCCGAGAGCGCCAACATCGTCGAATACCTCGAACAGACCTACGGCGGCGACCGCGGCGAGCGGCCCGATGCCGCCGGCGCGACAGGTGCGACCGGCGACCCGAGCGCAGGGGGTGACGCGTAGATGGAGTTCGATGTCGTCGAGTTCGAGGAGACGGCCCACCTCGAAGTAGGTGAGGTCGCACCGGATTTCACCCGGCCGCTGGTCAACGACGAGTACTGGGAGGACCGGTCGCTCTCGGAACTCACGGACGACGGCCCCGTCCTGCTCGTGTTCACGACGATGGACGGCGCGTTCCCAGCGACGTACGTCTGGAACGAGCTACGCGAGCGCGCTTGGGAAGACGAGTACGACGTGCGGATCGTCGGCGTCTCGATCTCGGACCCCTACTCGCACAAGCGCCTGATCGAAGATCGAGAGATCGACTACGAACTGTTCTCCGATCCGAAAAACACCGTCGCCGTCGAATACGGCATCGCCCACGATCTCGATGGCATGACCGGGATCAACGAGCCCCGGCCCTCGGTGTTCCTGCTCGACGAGGACCGAACCATCGAGTACGCATGGGTCAGCGAGGAGTGGCCCGAGTTCCCCGACTACGACGAGATCGAAGCCGCGCTGGCGGACTTTTGAGCGAGCGCTAGCCCGAACGTCGGCGTCCGGCGTGACGACGCGGCGACCCGGTCAACGCTCCCGGTCCTCGGCCAGTTCCGTCGCCTCGTCGTCCTGACGATCCTGCGAGTCAGCGCTCGAAAGAGCTTCTCTTTCGGCGTCGCCGCCGTCCGACGCTTCCGCACGTGTAGGGCCAGCGCCGGCGATATCCGTCTCCGCTTCGCTGGCGGTACCAACATCCTCGACCTCGCCGAGGATTTCCTGCACGTCGTCGAGCCCCAGCAGGTCTCGAGTTTCGGCGTCGAGCGAGAAACTGTCGAGCGTCGCCCGTTCGTCTGCCACGTCGCTTCCCGAGAGCTGCGCACCGTAGCGGCCGACCAGCGAGGTCAACTCCTGTGGCAACAGGAACGTCGCCGACTCGCTGGCGCCGATCACCGCCAACGCCTCCAGCCCGCGATCGAGGACGGCGCGCTCGCCCATCGATTCGGCCGAGCGCGCCCGAAGCACCGTCGAGATGGCGTCACCCTGTGCTTCGAGAATCTGACTTTGCTTTTCGCCCTGCGCGCGGATGATGTTGGACTGCTTGTCACCCTCTGCCTGTTCGACCGCGGAGCGACGCTCGCCTTGGGCTTCGAGGATCATGGCGCGGCGCCGACGCTCGGCGCTGGTCTGTTGTTCCATCGCGCTCTGGACGCCGCGACTGGGCGTGACCGCACGCACCTCGACGGCCTCGACGCGGATCCCCCACTCGTCGGTCGCCTCGTCGATCGATCGGTTGATCCGACGGTTGATCGTCGAGCGCTCCTTGAGCGTCTCGTCGAGTTCCATATCGCCCAGCACGGCCCGGAGCGTCGTCTGGGCGAGGTTCGAGGTCGCCCGTTTGTAGTTGTCGACCTGCAGGTACGCCTTGCGAGCGTCCATGACGCGGATGTAGACGACGGCGTCGGCCTTCACGGGCGAGTTGTCCCGCGTGATCGCCTCCTGCATCGGCACGTCGATCGTCTGCGTTCGCATGTCGTAGGTGAAGGTCTTCGAGACGAACGGTGGGACGAAGTTGATCCCGGGTTCGAGCAGTTCGCGGTACTCGCCGAACACCGTCAGCGCGCGTTTCTCGTAGGCACCGACGATCTCGACGGCGCTGGTGACGGTGACGACGGCGAGCACGAGCAACAACGTCCCGACGACCGTCGCTGGCGAGACGGTCAAGAACGTCGTCACTACCCACACCGCGGCAGCCAGCGCGAGAAACCCCACGAGCACGGTTCGCGGTCTGAGTCCCCACTTCCTGTTGACGCGCTCCACAGCGCGACCCCCCGATCGTGCCATACGTGAGGTAAGGATCGAGTGTTGTTAACGGTTCGCACTACCGATCAGTGCGGCGAGCACTGCAGCAGGGTCACAGAGCGGGGCCGATCCCGGGAGCAATCGTCACAGCCGTTCGTCGATCGTCGCCGCCGTCTGCTCGCCAACGCCGTCGACGCTCCGTAGCTCGTCGACCGACGCCGACCGGACGCCGTCGACGCTGCCAAAGCGCCGGAGCAGTCGCGTTCTGGTCTCGGGGCCGATCCCCGGCACGTCGTCGAGCGCCGTCGAAACGTCGTCCCGGAGCGTCTGGTGATACTGCACCGCGAACCGATGGGCTTCATCGCGGACGCGCTGGAGCAGGTGCAACTGCGGCGCGTCGTCCGGCCAGTCGTAGGTCCGGTCGGACGTGATCACCAGCTCCTCGTCCTTGGCGAGCGCGACGGCGGGTACGTCCCAGCCCGCCTCGTCGAGCGCGTCGTGGGCCGCCGAAAGTTGGCCCTCGCCGCCGTCGATCAGCAGGAGGTCGGGATCGGGACGGTCGTCCCGGCCCTCGACGGCGCGGCGGGCGCGCCACTCGACGAGCGCCTGCATGTTGGCGTAGTCGTCGTTTCGCTCGTCGAGCTTCTTCCGTCGGTAGTCGTCGCTCTCGCGGGAGCCGTCGACGAACGTCACGTCGCTGCCGACGACCGCTTTCCCTTGGGCGTGGCTCACGTCGAACCCCTCGATCCGGTCGGCGGCGTCGATGCCGAGGGCACTCTTCAGTGCGCCGGTCTCGTCGCGGCGGCCGCCGGAGCGTCGGGCGTTTTTCAGCGCGAGGTCGACCAGTTTCGACTCGCGGCCGGCACCCGGCACCCGGACCGCGACGCCCTCGGCGTCGAGCCACGCCGCCAGTTCGGGGTCGTCGGGATGTTCGGGCAGCAGCAAGGCGTCGGGCAGCGTTCGCTCGGCGTAGTACTGCGGGACGAAGGCGGCGAGCACCCGCGGGATCTGGTCCGGGCCGCTCTCGGGCGCCGCGACGGTGTGGCGCTCCCGATCGACGAGTTGGCCGCGCTCGCTGTGGAGCCGGGCGACGGTGGCGTCCTCCCCCTCGACCGCGACGCCGAGCACGTCGACCGCTCGCTCGCCGCGGTCGTCCTCAGCACTGACCGCGGCGCCCCCCTCGCCGTGGAACTGCTCGACGGTCTCTAACCTGTCTCGCAGGTTCGCGGCGCGCTCGAACTCTTTGTCCTGCGACGCCTGCTCCATCGCCTGTCGAAGCGGCGTCGCCAGCACGCCAGTCTCGCCCTCGAAGAATCGCCGAACGGATTCGACATCGTCGGCGTACGCTTCCTCGGAAATTTCACCCGTACACGGCGCCGTACAGAGCCCGACCTCGTAGTCCAGACAGGGTCGGTCGCGCCCCGAATACTTGTGATCCGAACAGCCCCGCAGGCCGTAGGTCTCCCGCAAGGCCTTGACGACGGTCTCGACTTCACCGCGATTCGTATAGGGCCCGTACACCGTTGCGGCCTCGTCGGGGTCGCGCGTGATCTCGATTCGCGGGACGGCGTGGTCGGTGAGCTGAACGAGGGGGTAGGACTTGTCGTCCTTCAGGCGGACGTTGTACCGCGGCTGGTGGCGCTTGATCATATTCGCCTCCAGCAACAGCGCCTGGGTCTCGGTGTCGGTCACCGCAACGTCGATCTCCGCGGCGCGGTCGACCATCCGGGCGATCCGGCGGCTCCGCGGGTCGGCGTAGGACCGTACCCGGGAGCGCAAGTCGACGGCTTTCCCGACGTACAACACCTGTTCGCCGTCGAGAAACTGGTAGACGCCCGGCTCTGTCGGCAGGTCGGCAGCGCGCTCGCGCACGGCGTCGGCGTCCATCGCGCCGGGCTAGGGAGTCAGTGGGTTTGAGAGCTACGCCTACGGGCGACGCCGCTGGAGCAATAGCTCTGGAACCGGCTCGGTAGCGAACAGGCGGCAGCGTCGGTTTGCGATGTGGGTGCCACACAGCCTCCTCGACCAGCATCGCAGCGGGTGGTTAGATCACGGCGGTGCTGGTCGTCCCATCGCTCATAAACCCGCGGCCGAACGAGGGCGCGATCACAGAATGGTGCCTAGCGTTTAGTTCCGTCCCGCGAAACTCCGCCTGTGCGCGACTTCCACCTCCACACGAGCTACTCCGACGGCGCCTTTCTCCCGGCGATGGTCGACGCCGCCGCGGCGGCAGGCCTCGAAGGGATCGGGCTGGCCGACCACTGCGTCGTCACGGAGCGCGAGGCGGCCCGCGACGAGCGCGCTCGGTACGGGTTCACGCTCGATCGAACCTACGAGCGCCGGCGGCGGGCCATCGAACAGGCCCGCGATCGGGCAGACATCGAGATGTACGATGCCGTCGAGATGAACTACGAACCACGTGACGAGGACCGGATCGGCGAGTTTCTGGCCGACGCCGAGTTCGAGTACTCGCTCGGCAGCGTCCACGCGGTCGACGGCCGGTCGATCCAGTCGGCGTCGGCGTTCGCCGATCTGGACGGGGTCGAACGAGACCGCGTCGTCGACCGGTACTTCGAGAATCTCGTCGCGCTCGTCGAGTCTGAGCTGTTCGACGTGGCGGCCCACCTCGATCTCACCGAACGGACGCCACCGCTTCGCGGGCGCGCGACCGAGGACCATTATCGCCGCGTCGCAGCGGCGCTCGCGGACTCTCGAACCGTTCCCGAGATCAACGCCGGGCGAGCGCTACGCGACGACGGGATCATCCATCCGAGCGAACCATTTCTGGACATCCTGCGCGAGTTTGGGGTCGCCGTCACCGTCGGAACCGACGCTCACAGGCCCGACGAGATCGGCGATCGGGCCGCGTTTCTCGAACGGTTCCTCGACGACCGCGGCATCCGTCCGGTGGCACCGCCGGGACTGAAACGGTGAGGAACGGCCGCTGCGCAGCGTCGGGCTGGCACGTCAGTCGGCTGTGCTCTCTTCGGTCGCGGCGTCTCCAGTCGCGGGGGTCTCAGCGACCGGTAGCTGGAGTCGGACAGCGGTCTCGGCGTCGCGCGTCTCGAACTCGATGTCGCCGCCGAGCGTCGAGACGCCCCACTTGACGAACCACAGCCCCAGCCCGCTCCCGTGGTCGAGTGCCGTCTCCTCGCCGTCCTCCACCACGTCGATCTCGTAGTCGGGAACCGATGCCCCGATCATCCGGACTTCGAGGCGGGAGAACTCCGACGAGAGCCGGCCGCGCGATTGGATCTCGAACTCGGGAGGATCGTCGGCATACTCCAGACAGCTCTCGAAAAGATTGACCAGCACGACGCGGAGCAACCGCTCGTCGGCGTCCAGCACCAGCGAGGAGGGCACGTCAATCTCGATCCCGGCGGGACGCTCGTCGAGGCGCGCATCGGTCGTGACATCGTCGAGGACATCGTCGAGCGAAACGGGATCCTGGGACCCATCGCGCTCGTCGGAGACGGCCTGCTCGAACTGGCGCGCACGGGTGCCAAGTTCCATGAGCTCGATCGTCATCTCCTCGGCGACGTGCAGCGTTGACGCGACGCCGTCGTCGTCGATGCGCTCGGACGCCATCTCGAGGTAGCCGTGGACGACGTTCAGATCGTTTCGCAGGTTGTGCCGGAGCGTCCTGTTGAGCACCTGTAGTCGCTGTTCGCGCTGGCGCTCGACGGTGATGTCCTGAAAGACGAGCGTGTATCCGACCTGATTGCCCGACGAGTCCCGGAGAATCGACGTTGAGATGGCGTACTCACAGTGGCGACCTTCCGAGCGGATCGTGACGTGCTGGTCGCTCCCGTCGACGGTCAGCGACGGATCGACGACCTCGGAGACAGACGTGCCAAGCGCCGCGGTGTCAGTCGTGTCGAGCAGTTGCTCGGCGGCGTCGTTGAGTCGGACAACCAACCCGTTTTCGTCGAGAACGACGATCGGGTTCTCGATGTCGTCCAGAACCGTCTGCTCGGCCGCCCGACGGGTCGCCGGATGCGAGTGGAACATGTTGTTCCCGACGAAGGCGTACGCATCCAGCGCGACGTGGGGCAGAAACATGACCGCCATCGCGTTGAACTGCGGAGCCGGTCCGAGTTCGAAGAGCCAGACGACGCCGCCGAGACCGGGCGGGACGGCACTGAGCGCGACCGCGGCGGCCTCGCGCCGGTACAGCGGGCCGTAGCTGAGAACCGTGTCGAACAGCAACAGCGTGGCGACGCCGGCCGCCAGCACGCCGCCGACGAACACCGCGATGGCCCACGGTTGAAGCGCGTACTGGGCGCCGGCCTGTCCGAGGATCGGAACGACGCGGAAGTCGGTCCAGAGCAGCCCGGTCGCCGGCGTCGCCAACGCAGCCAGCGTCAGCGCCACGGGGGCGGCGAAGAGCGCGCGAAACGGCAGCGTCCGGACGATCGCGCTGCGACCGGTGTACGCGAGCGCGAACGCCAGAAACGGGACGCCGGTCCACGCGAGACCGATCCAAGCGAGCACCTCCAGCGCCTCCCGGACGCCGGGATCGAAGACGAGCAACCCGGCGCCGTAGGACAGACAAAACAGCGCCATCGACCCGATGGTGAGCAGGAACCAGTCGACGCCCGGCCGGTCCCGGTAGCCGAGCAGGTACCGGAGCAAAAACAGCGCTCCAGCGCCTGACGCGAAGGCGGCGAGTGCCAGCCACGGTATCGACGACGCGATCGGAGACATTCGATTCGACCGAAACCTAGTGTTTATTCACAATAAGTGTCTCTACTGACCGGTCTCAAAACGTGAACGTCCGGGGTCAGGATAGTTGATCGCCGACGATCTCGTCTGCGTGCTCGACGAACTCGGCTTCGGTGCCCGCAGGAACGGTCGCACCCGCGGCAACGTCGTGGCCGCCGCCGTCGCCGCCGACCGCCCGCGAGGCTCGGCCCATCACGTCCGAAAGATCGAGCCCCTGCCGAACAAGCGAGTGGGTTCCCCGAGCCGAGACTTTCACTTCCTCCTCGGATTTGTTGGCGAAGGCGACGATCGGCCGGCCGCGATCGATGCCGTCGGCGCCGACGGCCATCCCCGCGACGATGCCGACGATCGTCTCGCGGATCCGGTCTTCGGCGTGGAACCACTGGAGGTTGTCCTCGCGTGTGACGCCCTCCTCGGTGACCCACTCGATCCCCTCCGAGAGGTTGCGCCGGTGGTCACGAAGGAGTTGGCGGGCGCGGTCCAGCGCCGGGCCGCGGTCGCCCAGACAGACCGCCAGCCCCACGTCGGCCCGCTCGTAGCGCGCGGTGGCGTTCAACAGGGTGGAAAACTCGCTGGCGTCGCGCAGTTCGGTGCCGACCGACTCGTCGGCCAGCGCGTACGTCGTGGCGACTAGTCCGTCGATCTTGTCGGCGGGGACGCCGCGAGAGACTGCACGCTGGACGAGCGCGCTGGCGACGGTCTGGCGCTCGTCGTCGTCGAGATCGACCCAGCGGCGCCACTCGCCCCCCGATTTCAGGTCGAGATCGAGCCCGTCGAGAAACGAGAGCGCGCCGCTCTGGTCGTTCGAGATGCCGGGGATATTCACGTCGCTGGAGTACTCCAGTAGTTTCGGGAGCGGGCGGGTCTGCTTGCCGTACAGCGCGAGGTCGGTCGCCGTCTCAAGTACGTCCGCGTCGACGCCTTCCTCGACGATGCGCTCGTTGGCGCCCTGTAGTTCGCCGCCGCTTGCCTGCATATCGCCGACGGCGCCGACGACCGCCAGCGCGGCCAGATCGCGGTTGTCGACGCCCTCGGGTTCGAGCGCCCGCGCGAGGACGTAGCTCGCGCCGGCACCGGAGAGTTCGGAGGCGCCATTGATGCCAAAGAGCAGCGGGTTGAGGTGGAACTCGGTGTCGGGCGCCGCGGCGTCGTCGGATGCAGCGCCGGCGGGCTGGTGGTGGTCCGCGATCACCGGCGTGAAATCGCCCGCGGCCTCGTGCTCGGCGATGATGTCGAGCTGTCCGCTCCCGAAGTCCGTAAACAGCACCGTATCCGGTTCCAGTTCGGCGATGCCGGCGATCTCCTCGGCGTCGAGTTGCTTGCTGAACACCGTCCGGAAGGGGATCTCGGCGCGCTCTAACGCCGTGGCCGCGATCGCCGCGCTCGTCAGGCCGTCGGCGTCGATGTGGGAGGCCAGCACGACGCGGTCGGCGGATCGCAAGTGCTCGGCGCAGGCGTCGGCACGCTCGGCGAGGTCCGGGATCGGCGCGTCCATCAGTCGCTACGACGTTCGTCGGAATCCCGGATAAACCTGCGGAATCGGTGCGTCAGAATGGTCCAGCGCGCGGTTGGTCCGCCGTCACTCGGTGTACGTCGGCGCGCCGTCCTCGATCGTCGCGCAGGCCAGTTCCTCGAAATCGGCGCGCTCGGGAACGACATCCACGTCGATCCCCAGCGACTCGGCCGTCTCCCGGGTCGGCTCGCCGATGACGCCGACGGTAGCGGCTGCGAGCCCCGCGACGGCGTCCTCGCGCACGCCCCGGTCGGCGGCGGCGTCGAGGAAGTGCTCGACGGTCAGCGAGGAGGTAAACAGCGCGGCGTCGAGGTCGCCCTCAGCGGCCAGTTCGGCCGATTCGCCCGCGCCGTCGGGGCGAACGAGTCGGTAGAGGATGGTCTCGTGGACGTATGCACCGGCGTCCTCCAGCCCGTCGGTCAGCACTTCGCTGCCGTGGTCGCTCCGGGCGACCTCGACGCGAGCGCCGTCGACATCCTCTGCGAGCGCGTCGACCAGCCCCGACGAGGAGAACTCCTCGGGGACGAGATCGACCTCGTAGCCGGTCTCGCGCAGGATGTCCGCGGTCGGCTCGCCGATGGCACAGACCGTCGCGTCGCCGGGGTCCCAGCGCTCGGCGGGTGCTGCGCCCTCGCCGCCCCGTTCGCCGGACGCCAGTTCGACGCCGGTCTTACTCGTCAGGACGACGAAATCGGCGTCCGAACGGGGAGTGTCGCCGGTCGGCTCGACGGCGAGCATCGGGTCGGGCACCGGCGTCGCGCCGAGCGATTCGATCAGTTCGACGGCGTCGGCGAGGCGTTCGTCGTCGGGGCGAAAAGCCGCCACCGTCATATCTCGGGCCACGGGTCAGTCCTCCCCGAAGACGTCCCGGTCGGGCCGATCCGCGGCGTCGGCGTCCGGTTCGTTGTCCAGAAAGTCCAGCACGCGATCGCGCGTGGCGGCGACCTCGCCGATCACGGTGATCGCGGGCGGTTCGATCCCTTCCTCGTCGCGCACGTCGACGATCGTCTCTAACTGTCCCGTAGCGACGCGCTGGTCGGGCCACGTGGCGCGCTCGACGAGCGCGACGGGCGTGTCGGCGTCCATCCCGGCATCGCGCAGCGCGGCGGTGTAGTCGGGCAGTTTCCCGACGCCCATCAGCACGACGAGGGTGCCGCCGGTCGCCGCCAGCGCGTCCCAGTCGACGGCGGACTCCTCCTTGGTGGGGTCCTCGTGGCCAGTCACGAGCGTGACGCTGGAGGCGTGATCGCGGTGGGTCGCGGGGATGCCGGCGACTGCCGCGCCGGCGATCGGCGAGGTGACGCCGGGGACGACCTCGACGGGGACCGACCGCTCGGCGAGGTGGACCAGCTCCTCGCCGCCGCGGCCGAACACGAACGGATCGCCGCCCTTCAGCCGGACGACCGTCTTGCCCTCGCGGGCGAGTTCGACTAGCCGGTCGTTGGTGTACTGCTGGGAGGTGCGCTCGCCGCCGGCGCGCTTGCCCACGTCCTCGCGTTTCTCCTCTGGAATCAGGCCGATGATGTCCGGGCCCGGCAGCTTGTCGTGGAGCACCACGTCGGCCTCGTCGAGCAGTCGCCGGGCCTTGACAGTCAGCAGGTCGGGGTCGCCGGGGCCGCTCCCGACGAGATAGACCTTGCCGTCGGCCGGTTCGGGAGCGGCGTCGCCCGCCGCGTCGTCGGACCCCGATCCCGCCGCGGCGTCGGGATCGCGGGCGTTCATGCAGACTCCTCGCGCTTGGCCTCCGGCTCTTCGTCATCGCGGCGAGCCTGCGCGATCAGGTCGTCGGCGCCCTGCTCGGCCAGTTCGCGTGCGAGCGACCGGGCCGCCGCGACGTGACGGTCGGCCGGCAGATCGCGGCTCGCGGTGACGGACTCGGTGCCGTCGCGGCTGTACACCTGCACGTCGGCGTGGACGTACTCGCCGCGCAGGACGGCGTGGACGCCGATCGGCGCGACGCAGCCGCCGCCGAGTTCGGCGAGGACGGCGCGCTCGACGGTCGTCTCGACGCGCGTTCGGGGGTGGTCCAAGAGCGTGGTCAGCGCCTCGCCGATCTCGTCGTCGCGGCTCGTCACGGCCAGCGCGCCCTGTCCAGGCGCGGGGACGAAGCCGCTGGTCGGGAGCTGTCGGTACTCGACGCGGTGGGCCAGGCCGCTGCGGTCGAGGCCGGCTTCGGCGAGCACGATGGCGTCGTACTCGGTGTCGGGCTCGCGTTCGAGGGCGCGGCGCTCGATCTCGTCGAGCTCGGAGAACCACGTCTCCACGTCCTGCTCGTAGGGGTGTTCGTAGTCGTCGTCGGTCGAGCCCTTCTTTTCTTTCTCGGCCTCGGTGCGGGCCTCGTGTTCGGCCTGCAGGCCGGGAGCGAGCAGTTTCTCGATCCGAGTGTCGACGTTGCCCCGAAGCGGTTCGACCGTCAGGTCGGGGCGGGCGTCGAGCAGTTGGGCCTGCCGGCGCAGGCTGGAGGTGCCGACGGTCGCGCCCTCGGGAAGCTCGTCGAGCGTCGAGCCGTCGGGCGTGACCAGCGCGTCGCCCGGCGTGGCGCGCTCGGGGATGCCGGCGACGAGCAGGTCGTCGGGCTGGTCGGTCGGCATGTCCTTCATCGAGTGGACGGCGGCATCGACGTCGCCCTCGATGACTTTCTCGTCGAGACTCCGGACGAACGCCCCGGTCTTGCCGAGCCGGTGGATCAGTTCGTCCTGAATCTGGTCGCCGGTCGTCTCGACCTCCACCAGTTCAACGTCGTAGCGGCGGTCCTCTAAGACCTCCTTCACCGTCGTCGCCTGGCGGAGAGCCAAATCCGACCCCCGTGTCGCCAGACGAATCGTTCCGCGAGTACTCATACACGGACCTGAGAGAGCCACGGTGAAAAGGACACTCTTTGGCCGGCAGCGCGGCGCTGGACGGCGGGCCCGGCGGCGGTCAGCCGACGCTCCGGAACCGGCGGTACAGGTAGTAGCTGGCGACGACGGGCGCGTACCCCGGAACGAACAGCCCGACGGCGCCGAGCAGCGCCCACGCCTCGCGGTCGGGCGACCAGTCGGCGGCGTCGAGCGGGAGACTCCTGAGATCCTGATGGAGCGCCAGCGGGAGCGACAGCGTCACGAGAAACGCCGGCGTTCCGAGCACCAGAATCGTGACTTTGGGCGAGAGAAACACGCCAGCGGTAGGGATCGGCTGGCCGACGACGACCGAGAGGGTGAACATCGGCGCCAGCGCGAGCGTGAGCGTGTAGACGACGGGGACGGCGGCGATGAGATACCACCACCGGCTTCCGCCGGCTGCCGGCGTCTCCTCTGACGCGACGGCTGACGCCTGTGACGCGGTGGCGTCGGACACGATTGAGCCGTCGTCACAGCGCCCAAAAAGTATGTACCGGTTACCAAAAGCGCACGGCGTCGAGCGACGGTACGCCGCGGTTACCGGACCGACCGGTGAGGCGGAAGTGCCTACAGCGCCTGCTCGTAGGCGTCCAGCGCCGTCTCGATGTCCTCTTCGGTGTGGGCGTAGCTGACGAACTGGGACTCGAACTGGTTCGGCGTGAGGAAGACGCCCTGCTCTTTCATTGCGGGCCAGAACAGCCGCTCCCAGCGCTCGGTGTCACAGTCGGCGACCTCGGCGCCGTTTTTCGGGCAGTAGTCGTAGCGCGGGCAGTCGGGTCGTTGCTTGCAGCCGGCCTCGCACTGGCCGTCGGTCGAGCCGGGACCCTCGCGCGTGAACAAGACCTTGAACATGCTGTCGGTGCCGGCGACGGTGTACTGGGGCGCCTTGTCGGCGACGATCTCGGTGAGCCCGCGGCGTAGCTTCTCGCCCAACTCGTTGACGTGCTCGTACACGTCGTTCTCGGCGGCGTATTTCAGTGACTCGTAGCCCGCCGCCATCGTGACGGGGTGACCTGAGAACGTACCGGCTTGGAACACGTCGCCCGCGGGCGTGAAGTGTTCGATGATCTCGGCGGGGCCGCCGATCGCACCGACCGGGAAGCCGCCGCCGATCACCTTGCCGAACGTCGTCACGTCGGGCGTGACGCCGAACTTGCCCTGAGCGCACTGCAGGCCGCCGACGCGAAAGCCCGTGATGACCTCGTCGAAGATCAGCAGGGAGCCGTGGTCCTCGGTGACATCGCGCAGCGTCTCCAGATAGCCGTCCTCGGGCATCACGATGCCCATATTTCCGAGCATCGGCTCGGTGAGCACGGCGGCGATCTCGTCGCCGTGGGCCTCGAACGTCTCGTGAACGGCGTCGAAATCGTTGAACGGCACCGGGAGCGTGTGCTCGGCGAACTCCTCGGGGATGCCGTTGGTGCTCGGGCCGTGGTCCTCGACATCGCCCTCGACGAGCGTCGACTCTTGGGCGCCGTGGTAGCCCCCCTGCATGACGACGATCTTGTCGCGGCCGGTGTACCCCCGAGCGAGGCGGACCGCCGAGACGGTCGCCTCGGTGCCGGAGTTGACGAAGCGCGTCATCTCGACGCTGGGGACGTGCCGGGCGACGAACTCCGCGAGGTCGACCTCGATCTCGGTGGGCGCGCCGTACATCGGCCCCTCGCTGGCGGCCGACTGGATCGCGGCCTGCACGGGATCGGGCAGATCGTGGCCGTACAGCAGCGGGCCGTAGCCGTTGACGAAGTCGACGTAGCGGTTGCCGTCGGCGTCGACGACGTGGCCGCCGTCGCCTCGCTGGACGAAGAAGGGATAGGGCCTGATCGCACGGACGGAAGAGTTGACGCCGCCGGGGATCGACGACAGCGCCCGGTCGTACAGGTCGCGCGAGCGGTCGTGGTTCATGCTCCCGTGGTGGGCCTCGCGCGTGAAATCAGTACCGAAGGCGGGTGTGGCGACAGCGTACCGGAGCACGAGACGCCGTCGAATCCGCCACTGGACGATCAGCGGCGTCCCGGCCGGCACGAGCACCGAAGTCGTCGCTGTCGACGCTGCGGTGCTGTCGCTATCGACGTTGAAAACGAAAGAATCCGGCACGGTCGCGGGGGCCACCCACCGACGCGCCGGCTGCAACGAGACTCGTGGCAGAGACAGCCGAAGCCGTTTCGCCGATATCGTCCGGCGACGACCGCCCCTACACTGCGTCGGGACCTCTCTTTCCGGTGCGGACCTGCAGGGCGTCGTCGACCGGCATGACGAAGATCTTGCCGTCGCCGGGTTCGCCGGTGTTGGCGCCCTCGCGGATCGCCTCGACGACATCTTCGACGGGTACGTCGGCGACGACGCATTCGAGTTTGACCTTCTGGTGGAGGTCGACCGTGTACTCCTCGCCGCGCCACTGGCCCTTCTTCGCGGGCTGGCTGCCGCGGCCGGAGACGTTCGTGACGGTCAGCGACGGCGCGCCGGCTTCGGCGAGTTGCTGTTTGACCTCGCCGAGGCGGTCGGGACGGATCATCGCCATGACCATCTTGATCTCGCTCTCGGCGACGCCGCCGTCCGTGCGAACAACGTCGTTGCCGCCGTCGGTTGCCACGTCGGGCTGACCGAATTCGGGGTAGGTGTCGACGCCGTGTTCGGACACGTCGAGCCCGTCACGCTCGTGCTCGGGGGTGACGCGGGCCTGCCCGGCGAGCTTGAGCGCGCCGAACACCGCGGCGGTCGCAACGACGGTCCACAGGCCGATCACGCCGACGCCGAGGACCTGCACGGCGAAGGCTTCGAGGACGGTCGTGCCCTCCAGCGCGGCCGAGGTGGCGACGAACGGGAACAGCAGCGTGCCGAGGATGCCGGCCGAGCCGTGGACCGGGAACACCGCACAGACGTCGTCGATCTTCAGGCGCTTCTCGACGAACTCGAAGACGATCGGGAGCTGGGCGCCGGCGAGGCCGCCCACGACGAACGCGCCCCACCACGTGGTGGTGTCGGGAATCGCGGTGATGCCGACGAGGCCGGCCAGTAGGCCGTTTGCGACGTACAGCGTGTCGACCTTGCCGGTCTTGAGCAGGGACACCGTCCCCGCGCCGATCGCACCGCAGGCCATTGCGATCGTCGTCGTCATCGCCACGCGACCGACGGTCTCGAACGCACCGAGCACGAGCGCGCCGTCCTCGACGGCGAACACCGTCGCGGCGGTGCCGACGTTGAAGCCGTACCAGCCGAAGGCCAAGATCAGCGTCCCGAGCACGGCGAAGGTCAGCGAGTGGCCGGGGATGACGTTGACCGTGCCGTCCTCGTTGTACCGGTCCATGCGCGGACCGAGCACCCACGCCGCGGTGAGGCCGGCGACGCCGCCCATGCCGTGGACGATCATGCCGCCGGCGAAGTCTTGGAACACCACGCCGTTGATGGCGATGAGTTCGCCGGCCCACGTCAGGCCGGTGACGACGGGGTAGATGACCGCCGCCAGCAGGAACGTGTAACCGACGTACGCGCGGAGTTTCGCGCGACCGGCGACCGCGCCGGAGACGATCGTCGCCGCCGTCATCGCGAAGACGGCGCCGAACAGCCAACTGACCCAGTCGTTTGCGCTCTCGGCGGCAAAGGCGGGCGAGAACCCGCTTCCGCCGACGAGCGAGGAGACGCCGGCACCGATCAGGAAGAACACCGTCACGCCGACCGACCAAGTCAGCAGGTTCTTCGTCAGCTGGTTTGCGACGTTCTTCGAGCGCACCTGCCCCGCCTCCAGCATTGCGAAGCCGGCGTGCATGAAGAAGATCAGGAACGAGACGACCAGCACCCACATGAGGTTGATCCCCTCGGCCAGCACCGTCGGATCTACCTGTAGGGGCGTTACCATGCCGTCACCTCCGCGATCCCCGTAGTCCCCGGGGGAGAGGACTCGTATTCGTCCACCAATTCGCTCGTATTGCGAACGATCGTGTTCTGCATTACGATTAGACTTCATGAAGCACTCCAATATAAGGATTAGCGTTTACGTTCGTCTACTATCGAACTCCCTAATTGGAAATCTCTCGAAGTAATAGTAGGTTATACGTATATAAGGACGTTCGTCTGCCGAACTTCGCGCTCGTTCGGTATTCCTTTTGGACGAACGTACATACGAGTTCGACTGAGTCAAACGCTCGTTTCGGGAGTTGTCGTTCCCCAGTGCGGGCGTGAGTGACGACGCCGAGGCCACACGGCAACACCAAACCCGGGGTACGTTTATTGTCGCTCGGGCCGGGACACCGGACATGGAGAAAACCGCGATCGAGGAGGTCGAGACGGAGATCAACCCGATGCGCGTCCACAGCGTTCGCAAGCCCGTCTCCCGGGCACTGGGGACGACGGACGTGGCGATGAACTACTTCGAGCTAGAGCCCGGCGAGTCCTTCTCGGGAGCGTTGCACACCCACGAAGATCAAGAGGAGATCTTCTACGTCGAGGACGGCACCGCGACGTTCGAGGTCGGCATCGACCGCGAGACGGTCGAGGTCGATGCTGGCGAGCTAATCCGATTCCCGCCCGGCGAGTTCCAGAAGGGCTCGAACGAGGGCGAGGACCGCGTCGTCGGCTGGGCGATCGGCGCGCCGGGCGCCAGCCACGACTGGGACGAACTGTACTCGCGTGCGTACTGTCCGCAGTGCCAAGAGGAGACGAGACAGGATGTCGGATTCGGCGACGGGCAGTTTCAGCTCGAATGCACGGAGTGTGGCTACGGGCAGGGGTAGCGCTACGGCTCGAACCGTCGAATGAGACTTCCGCCCGTTCCTCGCCAGCTAATCTGGAGCGATTCGTCGGTGAACAGCGTGACCGAGTCGCCGGGGGTGACGGTCTCGTACTCGTCCGCGAACTGTCGATCGTACAGATCGCCGCCGACAGTTTCGAGCGTCAGCCGGTCGGCGTCGACCGGATCGCCGGCGGCGTGTTCGACCGTCAGCTTCGCGGCGATCTCCTCGTATTCGACCGTCCACGTGACGGTCGGCGCCGGCAGTCGGTCGATGTCGGCGCCGAACTCGGCGGTCGGCGCGGTCTGGTCGAGTCGGATCGTTCGGCCGTCGGTGCGGACGACGCCGAGGTCGCCGTCGACCAGCAGATCGCCGGCGGCGTCGCGAACCACCGAGGCGTCGAGCGCCTCGGCCTGCTTGGGTTCGGGAAACTGCACCACGAACGACTCGTGAGTCGACTCGCCATCGAAGTCGAGGAGCCGGGCGTACGCGTTGGCGCGAGTGATGTCGAGCGCCTCCTCGGCGTCGGCGCCGACGTTGCTATAGATCCGGGCCGGGCGACCGATCGCCTCGGTGAGCGCCGCGGCGGCGTCGCTGTACTCGTGTAATCGCTGCACTTCGCCGCGGCGGGCGTCGACTACGGCGTCGAGCAGGTCGTCGTCTGCGAACTCGTGTTGCCAGACGACCGCCCCGTCTTTCACGGCGGCCCGCTGGCCGAGCGACCCCTCGAACAGCGCGAAGTCGCCGCGAGTGCCCGACTCCTCGTAGCCCGTTCCGAGCAGCGTCTCGATGACGGCGTCGGCGTCGTACGAACCGACGACGACCGAGATCCAGAGCGGCATCGGATCGATCACGGCGTCGATGTCCTCGAAGGAGATGCCGAGGGCGTCCTGCCCGCCGCGAAGGTTGGCGAGCCACCGATACAGCGGTTCGGGCAGTCGATCCTCGTGGGCGGCGAGCGCGCGAACGTCGAGATACCAGTAGCCGACGAAGTCCAATCCGTTCTCGGGCACCTCGGGGGACGGAAACCACTGCCGATACGTCGGCTCGCGCTCGGGCGCCAGCGCGGTGCCGGTGTCGGATGCATCGTCCGAGGAAAGAATACCGGAACAGCCCGCGAGGGCGCCGCTCGACGCCGCTGCGGCGCCCGCGACGGTCCGGCGGAGGAGACGGCGACGTGACAGGAAAGTCATAGCTCCGCGTTCAGATTGGTGTGAGTTAAAATTACCGTCCGGACGGTCAGGAGAACGCTACAGACGCCGCGCCACGTCCTCGGCGAAGTAGGTCAGAATCAGATCCGCCCCGGCGCGTTTGATCGACAGCAGCGACTCGGTCGCGGCGGCGTCGAGATCGAGCCAGCCCTTCTCGGCGGCGGCGTGGAGCATCGCGTATTCGCCGGAGACGTTGTATGCCGCGACGGGGTAGTCGAACTCGCGGTCGATGTCGCGGACGATATCGAGGTACGGCAGCGCGGGCTTGACCATCAGCACGTCGGCGCCCTGCTCGACATCGAGGCGCACCTCCCGCGTGGCTTCCTCGCGGTTCGCGGGGTCCATCTGGTAGTGGCGCCGATCGCCGAACGCGGGCGCCCCGTCGGCTGCGTCGCGGAAGGGGCCGTAGAAACTGCTCTCGTACTTGGCGGCGTAGCTCATGATCGGCACGTCCGAGAATCCGGCGCCGTCCAGTGCCTCGCGGATCGCCCCGACCATCCCGTCGGTCATGCTGGAGGGCGCGACCATCTCGGCGCCCGCCTCGGCCTGCGAGACGGCGATCTTTCCGAGCAGGTCGAGCGTCTCGTCGTTCTTAACTGTGAGGTCGGGGTCCTCGACGGCGGCGTCCTCGACGATGCCGCAGTGGCCGTGGTCGGTGTACTCGCAGAGACACACGTCCGTGATCACGTAGGCGTCGGTCTCGGCGGTGATCCGGCGCGTCGCTTCCTGCACGACGCCGTCGTCGGCCCAAGCGCGAGAGCCCTGCGGGTCCTTCGATTCAGGGATCCCAAAGAGCATCACCGCCTCGACGCCCGTCTCCAGAACTTCCTCGACGCGATCGACGGCCTGCTCGATCGGGACGCGCTCGTGGCCCGGCATGGAGGGAATCGGAACGCGCTCGTCGGTCGTCGCGTCGACGAACACCGGCGCGATCAGGTCCTCCGGAGAGAGGCTGGTCTCGCTGACCAGCTCGCGGACGCCGTCGCGGCGCAGTCGACGCGGACGGTCGGTGAGGGTCATGCACAGCCGTAGGGACGGGGCGCTCAAAGAATCGTCGCTCGCGGGAAGCAAAGCAGTTGGACGCCGTCCAGAGATCCGCCGCGTCGAGTCGGGAGCTGCCGGAGAGAGTCACTCCGCGACTTCGAACTCGCCCACGTCGCCGAGGCGAGCGGGCTCGAACGGGTGCCCGATATCAGCGTAGTACAGCGCGATGTTCGCCTCCAGATCCGTGATCAAGTAGTGGTCGATGACCGCCGACAGCGCGTCGGTTCGGGCAGCGTCGTCCCGCGAGTCCAAAAAGAGCGGCCCGAGTTCCTCACCGAACCGGGTGTTCGTGACGGGGTCGCCGTTCCACACCGTTTCGGGCCGTGGATACTCGTAGGCGTCCAGACAGTCTTCGAGAGCGGGCCACTCGACGTTCTGATAGTCGGCGATCCGCTTTCGAGGCACGAACAGGTCGATGTGGTTCGTTTGGGCGTACTCGGGCAGCGTTCGCACGTCGTCGCGGCCGAGAATGTCCAATCGGTCCTCGATGAACTGGAGGTCGAACTGCGTCCCGTTGTAAGAGACGAGCGCGTCGGCGCCGAAATCGTCGAGTTGCGCCATCGCTCGCTCGACTACTTCGGCTTCATCGAAACGGCCTCTATGAAACGTCCGGTACTCCGTCGTCGAAGCCGACGCGCCGCGATCGTGGACACCGACGCCAATCGAGACAAGTTCTCCCGCAGCAGCGTCGTAGTGGGTCGTCTCGATGTCGAGCGTCGCAACGCGCTCGTGCCCGGCGTCGTCGAGCGTGATCTGCATATCGACAGCCGTCTGTCCAATCGCTCTTGAACGTTCGGATCGGAGGGGGAGACGGATGGGAACCGTCGAGACCCCTGAGATGAGACCAGACGGTGCTCTCCTCGCCCCAATCTGAAAGCATTTAAGCGACAGCGACGCCAGCGTGCGAACATGAGCCAAGCCACGAAGATCGTCGTCGGAACCGTCGGCATCGCCGGGATACTCGCACTCGCGCTGATCGTCCAGACGCTCGCTTGATGTTTTCCGAGCGCGACCTTCCCGAGGATCTCGACGCAGTTCGGGAGGAACTCGCACCCGGCGCCGTCGTGCTGGACTGCGAGTCCGACTTCGAGACGCTCCCACCCGCGCAGGCCGAGGACCTCGGCCTGCTGGTCGACGAACTCGATCCGGCAAGCTATCCCGAGGAGTGGGTGCCCGAAGACGCCCCTGCGCTGTTGCACCGCTACGCCGGCAGCGACTTCACGATCGGGATGCCGGGCGACGGCAGCGTCGTCTGGACGCGCCAGACCGACCCGCCGGTGATACTGGTCAAGCCCCGCGTCGAGGGCGCGCCCGAGGACTTCGTGGACTTTCTGATCGCCGAGGCGTTAGTGGAGATCGGCATCGACGCGCCCGAGCACTTTCTGGAGTTTTTCGGCGATCGGTACCCCCAGCTCGACGCCGCCGTCGACCGGGATCCAAACAGCACCTACCAGATCGCCGCCGCGCTCACCGACGCGTGGGTCGGACTCTTTACTCGAAACACGTTCGCGCAGTGGCACGAGGACGGCTCGCGGCTGGGCGCCGCGTGGGACGACGCCGGCGAACGGATCGAGGGGCGCTTGACCGATCTCCCCACGCTGGTCGCACAGGGCGAGACCGACTTCGCCGACGCGACCGAGTTGGCCTGCAGCGGCATCAAACACGGGATGGACCTGCCGGATCCCTTTGGTGCGCTCGACAACCGCGCCTACGCGAACCGCAGCGCCGATTACGCGGTGAAGTGGGCCGAAAAGACGTTCGAGATGCTGTAGTCTGACTCCGTTTTCCCCGGCGACGCCGACGATCAGAACTCGGTGTCGGTTTCGCCGTCGGCGTCGAGATCGATTACGCCGTCGAACTGCTCGCGGTAGGATTCGAGCACGTCCTCGGGGTGGACTTCTTTGGAGAGGTGGAACAGGCCGACTGCGTCGTGATCGGCCAACAGATCGAGCAGTTCGCCGACCGCTTCTTGGGTCTCTTCCTCGCCGGCGTAGTAGGCGAGTTCAGTGATCGAATCGAGGCTGATCCGGACCTTGCCCTCGTGGGAGTCGAGGAAGCGCTCGGTCTGCTCGACGATGCCGTCGAGATCGTCGGGCGACCCGACGTAGTGGACCGAGTCACTGGAGCGCCGGGAGTAACCGCGTTCGACGCTCAGGGTGTCCAGTATTTCGGCAGACGTCTCGTCGACGTCGTAGTACTCGAGTTTCTGCTTGACTTCGCGGGCGGTCGTCCGCGTCGAGATGACCAGAAAGTGATCGGTGTCGGTCTTGAAAAAGTCGGTGTCGATGCGGTCGGTCTCGCCGGTGCTGGGGTGGAGCAGCAGTACGCCGGTCCCGCCGGAGATCGTCTCCGGCGCGCCGTCGACCGCGAGCGAGTAGTCCATACGTGCCGAACATCAAGCGTACGGACTTAAGGTTGCGGGTGTCGGGCCGAGAGACGGTAGCAGGCCTCGTGCTACAGCACGCCGTCGTCTTCGAGCACCGCGCCGAGTCGATCCATCGTTGCGACGACGACCTGACAGTGCGGGCGGACGGCGTCTTTGGGGACGAAGCCGACGGGCGTTCCGGCGACCTTGAGCATCGGGAGGTCGTTGGCGCCGTCGCCGACCGCGACGGTGTCGTCCATGTCGACGCCGACCTCCTCAGCGAGATTTTCGAGGGCGGTGTCTTTGGTCCCCTCGATCAGCGGCCCCTCGACATCGCCGGTGAGGTGGCCGTCCTCGATCGGCAGGCGGTTGGCGACGATGGTGTCGACGGAGACGTTCTCACGGTCGAGGGCCGCCGCGACGCCGCGCTCGAAGCCGCCGGTGAGGATCGCGGTGTGGACGCCTGCGTCGTTGAGATCGCGGATCAGGTCGGCGGCGCCGTCGCGGAGATACACCTGCTCGAAAGCCGCCGCAGCGCGGTCTTCGGGGAGATCCTCCAGCAGCGCGGCGCGCTCGCGCAGGCTGGTGGCGTAGTCGATCTCGTCGTTCATCGCCCGCTCGGTGATCGATTCCATCTGGTCGGCAACGTCGTACTGGTCGCCGAGCAGCACCGTCATCTCGGAGTCAGAGAGCGTGCCGTCGAAGTCGAACGCGACAAGCGTCATTGATCGAGCGTTGGCACAGCGGGGTTGAAAAACGTCCGATTCGGCGCCGCGTCGCTGCGCCGATCGGCGAGTGCGATGCGTGGCTGTCGGGGAACGCCTTTCGTAGTGGAGTCACAACGGCGGGTATGACCAATCGCGGCGTAGACGATATCGTCGACGTGCCGACCGAACGAGAGGAGGTGCAGCGGGACCTCAAGCAGGCGTTCCTGTCGGGCGTTGCGATCGCCGTCCCGTTCATCGTGACGGTGCTGGTGCTACAGTGGGGGATCAACTTCGTTTCGGACGCACTGGCGCCGCTCGTCGGCGTCGTCGGCGAGTTCGGCCCCGCCTCGGAGATGAGTGCGATCGTCACCGAAATCTTCGCGGCCGCGATGCTGTTCGGCGCGATCATGTTCGTCGGGCTGTCGGCCCAGCACGGCCCACGAACGGGGCTCGGGGACCGGATCGACAGGCTGATGAGCGAACTGCCGGGGATCGGCTCGATCTACACCAGCGTCGACCGCATGAGCGAGGTGATGATCGAGGGCGACACCGAGAGCTTCCGCGAGGTGAAACTCGTCGAGTTTCCCCAACAGGAGAGCTTCGCCATCGCGTTTCTGACCGCCGAATCCCCCGATGCGATCGAGAACGCCGCCGGGTACGAACAGATGCAGACACTGTTCGTGCCGATGGCGCCCAACCCGGTGATGGGCGGCCATCTCGTGAACATCCCCGTCGAGCGAATTCACGACGTGGATCTCACGGTCGAAGAAGGGATGCAGGCGATCATCACGACGGGCATGGCGATCGACGAGAGCGCCCACGACGAGTGAGCCCGTGACTGGCGTCCTCTCGAACCCCATCGCGCTCGCGCTCGTCCCGGCGGTGCTGTGGGGGCTGACGCCGATCTTCGACAAGCGCGGGATGGCCGCCGGGGGCGGATCGGTGCAGGCGTCGCTGGTCGTCGTGGTCGTCGAAGTGGCGATCTACTGGACCGCGATCACGGTGCTGTACGGCGGGGCGGCGTTTTCGGGGCTCACGACGGAGATTCTCGCAGTGTTCGTCGGCGCCGGCGTCGTCGGGACGGCGGCGGGCCGAATCGTGATCTTCGTCGGCGTCGACCGGGTGGGCGCGAGCCTCAACAACGCCATTCTGAGCACGCGCCCGCTGTTTGCGACGCTCGTGGCACTGGTCGCGCTCGGCGAGCCGGTCGGCCCGCTCACTGCCGCCGGCATCGTCGTGCTCGTCGGCGGCCTCGCGGTGCTGACGATCTCGAAGGGCGGCGATCTGGAGGGCTGGCAGCCCCGCGACCTCGTGTGGCCGCTGGCGGCCGCCGCGACGTTCGGCCTCGCCAACGTCGCCCGTCGCTACGGCCTGCTGGAGTCGTCTATCTCGCCGCTGGAAGCCGTGGCACTCAACGAGACCGCGGGGATGATCGCGCTCGCCGGCTACGTCCTCGCACGAGGACGGGCCAACGTGCTCGCCAGACCGCCGGAGACGTACCGCTACTTCGCCGCCAGCGGACTGTTGACGACGGTGGCGATGCTCTCGCTGATGACGGCGCTGGGACTTGAATCCGGCCGCGTCGCGCTGGTCGACCCCCTCGTGGCGACGGCGCCGCTGTTTACCGTCCTCTTTGCGGGCGTGTTGTTGCGCGACCTCGAACGCGTCACGCGCGGCATCGTCGCCGGCGCCGCGCTGATCGTCGTCGGTGCGGCGCTGATCACGATCTGAGCGAGTGCGGCGACGCCGCCGATCGGCGTCCGTCCGGGCGCCGTCGCCGAATTGTCGGCGGAAACGCCGTCGTCCCGATGAAGAAAGGGTTATCCCCGACCCCTTGTATCCAACTCGTATGAAGGTACTCGTGACAGACCCCATCGCGGACGCCGGCCTCGAACGGCTCCGCGAATCGGGCAACGAGGTAGAGACCGCCTACGACGTCGAGGGCGACGCGCTGCTCGACGCCGTCTCCGACGCCAACGGCCTGATCGTCCGATCGGGCACCGAGGTGACCGAAGAGGTGTTCGAGGCCGCCGAGGACCTCGTCATCGTCGGGCGGGCCGGCATCGGCGTCGACAACATCGACATCGACGCCGCCACCGACCACGGCGTGATCGTCGCCAACGCACCGGAGGGCAACGTCCGCGCCGCCGCCGAGCACACGGTCGCCATGGCCTTCGCGGCCGCGCGCTCGATCCCGCAGGCCCACATCCGCCTGAAGGACGGCGAGTGGGCCAAGGGCGACTACCTCGGCACCGAGGTCAACAAGAAGACGCTGGGCGTCGTCGGCCTCGGCCGCGTCGGCCAAGAGGTCGCCAAGAAGCTCAATTCGCTCGGGATGGATCTGGTCGCCTACGATCCCTACATCAGTCAGGACCGCGCCGACCAGCTCGGCGCCGAGTTGGTCGATCTCGAGGAGTGTCTCGACCGCGCTGACTTCCTGACCGTCCACGTCCCGCTGACCGACGAGACCGAGAACCTCATCAGCCACGACGAACTCGCCAAGCTCGAAGACGGCTACCTCGTCAACTGCGCCCGTGGCGGCGTCGTCGACGAGCCCGCACTCGCGGAAGCCGTCGAGGACGGCACGATGGCCGGCGCGGCCATCGACGTGTTCGCCGACGAGCCGGTGCCCGAGGACAACCCGCTGCTCGATGTCGACGACGTGATCGTCACGCCACACCTCGGCGCCAGCACCGAGGCCGCCCAAGAGAACGTCGCCGTCTCGACGGCCGATCAGGTCGTCGCCGCGTTCCGCGAGGAGCCGGTGATCAACGCACTCAACGCCCCCTCGATCGACGAGAGCGCGTTCCCCCGCGTCGAGCCGTACCTCGAACTCGCCGACACCGCCGGTAAGATCGCCGCCCAGCTGCTTGGCGACCGACTCGCAGATGTCGAGGTGCGCTACGAGGGCGAGATCGCCGACGAGGACGTCGAACTCGTCACCGCCAGCGCGCTCAAGGGCGTCTTCGAGCCCCTAGAGTGGCAGGTCAACGCCGTCAACGCGCCCAAGATCGCCGAAGAGCGCGGCGTCGACGTCACCGAAACCAAGACCCGACAGGCCGAGGACTTCCAGAGCCTGATCACAGTCACCGCCAGCGACGGCGAGCGCGAGATCAGCGTCGACGGAACGCTGTTTGCCGGCGACGACCCGCGGATCGTCCGGATCGACGGTTACCGCGTCGACGCGATCCCCTACGGCCACATGCTGGTCGCGCGCAACGAGGACGCCCCCGGCGTGATCGGCCACATCGGCAGCGTGCTGGGCGACTACGACATCAACATCGCGGGGATGTTCAACGCCCGCGAAACCATCGGCGGCGAGGCGCTGTCGGTGTACAACCTCGACGGCCCGGTCCCGGAAGCGGTCCGGGACAGTCTGGAAGCCGACGATCGTATCATCGAAGTGCGCCAGATCACGCTCGACGGCCGCAGCGACTGAGCGGACGAGATCGACTCGCTAGGGTCGTCGACGCGAAAATACGGGCGTCAGTATTTTGAGGGTGCGCTCGGAATACGATAGCTGATCGTTCTGGCTATGGGATCAGATCGCACGCAACTATCCGTCGTACTCGTAGACCCCGTCGATGCCCTCGGGGAGATCGTACGGATGCTCCGCGACGCCGGCGAGGCCGTCGAAACGGTCGACGCGGCGTCGATGGTGCGGAACGCGAGCAGCTACCCGCCCGACTGCATCGTCGTGCTCGACCACGGCGCCGAAGACGTCGACGGGGAGCGACAGTTGCACGCGGTCGAACAGCGGGCCGGCGACGTGCCGATCGTGGTGTTCTCGATCGACCCGGCGGCCTACACCGGCCCGGACATGCTCTCGGAGGGGGCCGCGGACGTGATCTGTGTCGGTCCCGACATGGCGATTAGCGAGGAACGGGACTTCCCGACGCTGCTGGTCAGGCGGCTTCGCCACGCCGCCGGGATGGGCGAGTCGTTCCAGACCGACAGCGAGTTGCTGTCGTCGGTGATGGAGTATCTCCCCCATCAGGTGTTTATCAAAGACGACGTGGGACGCATCGCGACGATGAGCAACGTGGCGATGCACGAACACGAGCCCACGCAGGCGGAGATACAGGGGTTTACCGATCACGACCTGTTCGACACCGAACTCGGCCGGGAGCTGTACGAGGAAGAACAGCAGATCATGGAGACCGGCGAGCCGATCATCAACAGGGTCGAACATTACGTCGAGAACGGGCAGGACAAGTGGGCGTCGACGACCAAAGCCCCCCGCTACGACGAGGATGGCACCCCTGTCGGCGTCATCGGAACGTCGCGGAACGTCACTGACCAGAAACGCCGCGAGGTGATGATGAACGCGTTGCACGCCGCCAGCCGCGACCTCGTCACTGCCGAGACGTACGACGACATCGCCCAGACGGCCGTCGACATCGCCGAGGACATTCCCGACATTCCAGTGCTGGAGGTCGTGCTGTACGACGACGCGAACGAGGAGCTACAGACCGTTGCGACCGGACATTCGGCGGACGCCACTTCCGTCTTCGAGCGGTACGAGGAGTGGTTCCGCCGCGCCTACGAGACCGGTACCGGCCAGTACGTCGTCTCGCTGTCGGACGGCGGCGACGAGGCGGTCGTCGGCTACGCCAAGTCGAACGTGAGCGACGGCGTCGATCCGGTCGCGGTCGCGCTACCGCTTGGCGAACACGGCGTGCTCGGCTTCGCCTCGACCAGCGGGTCGTTCGACGAGGCCGGCCTCGACCTCGCGGAGGTGCTTGCTGCCAACGTCGAGGCGACGCTCTCCCGGACCGCCCGCGAGGAGGCGATTCGAGATCGGGAACGGGAGTTGGCTAGACAGAACGAGCGCTTAGAGGAGTTTGCCAGCATCGTGAGCCACGACCTCCGCAACCCACTCTCGGTCGCGCAAGGGTACGCCGAGATGTTCGACGATGACGACTCCGCCGCCGAGGAAGTCAGATGGGCGCTCGATCGAATGACGCGCCTCACCGACGAGTTGCTCACGCTGGCCCGGCAAGGCCAGATCGTCGGCGAAACCGAACGGGTCGATCTGGCAGCCACAGTGAGGGAGGCGTGGCAGGGCGTCGAAACCGACACGGCGTCGCTCTCGGTCGCGGACGGACTCGGGGCGATCACGGCCGACCGGGACCGATTGCTCGAGTTGCTCGAGAACCTGTTCCGTAACGCCATCGAGCACGCTCACGACCCGGACGATCCGCTGGCAGTCTCCGTCGGGCCGGTAGACGCCGATGCAGGCCAGAATACAGGGGGCTTCTACGTCGCCGACGACGGTCCCGGGATTCCCGACGACCAGAAGGAGGCGGTGTTCGAGCAGGGCTACACCAACGCCGAGGACGGCACCGGCTTCGGCCTCTACATCGTCCAGACGCTCGCCGACGCCCACGGCTGGACCGTCGAGCTCACCGACGCCGACCCCCACGGCACCCGGTTTGAACTACGGGGTATCGAGCGTGCGTCATATGCGTGAGCCGACACCTCAGTCCGCCGGTACTGTTTTCAGGCCATCACGCGAAGAGATACCATCACAGTCGAGAGCATGGCGACGGATCAGGCGACGATGAACGTCCTTCTCGTCGATCCAGTCGGTGATCTCCGAGAGGTAGAGCGGTCGCTTCGGACAGACGGCACCGACGCCGTTGTCGAGACCATCGGGGAGCCGGCTGCAGCCGCCGGAAGTGACTTCGATCCAGACTGTGCCGTCGTTCTGGATCACACAGCCGAGGGCGTCGACGGCATCGAACAGCTCGAAGCCGTCAGGACGTTTCTGCCGGACGTACCGATTGTCCTCGTCGTCCGCGATCCCGACGACGGCGACATCAGGGCCGGGCTCGACGCCGGCGCGGCCGACGTGATCACGGCCGGCCCAGCGGTCCGGATGGACGAGGAGTTTCCCGTGGCAGTCAGCCGACGGCTGCGGGACGTTGCCGGCGCCGGAGACTCCTTCCAGAGCGACGGCCAACAGCTCGATTCGTTGCTGGAGTACCTGCCGCATCAGGTGTTCATCAAGGACGACCGTGGACGCATCGCCGAAGCCAGCGCCGCCGCTGCCGCCGAGTACGGACTCTCTCGCGAGCAGATGATCGGCCTCACCGACCACGAGCTGTTCAGTCCCTCGAAGGCCGACGAGCTGTGGGCCCAAGAGAAAGAGATCATGGAGACCGAAGAGCCGATCATCAACGAGATCGAGCACTTCGTCGACGCCGACGGCCGGGATCGCTGGGTGTCGACGACGAAAGCGCCGCGCTACGACAGCGACGGCAACGTCGTCGGCATCATCGGGACCACCCGAGATATCACCGAACAGCAGCGTCAAGAGGAGATGCTCAATGCGCTCCACGCGGCCAGCCGCGACCTCGTCGCTGCCGAAACACGTCGGGAGATCGCCGAGGTCGCCGTCGACATCGCCAAGGAAGTGCCGGACCTTCCGGTCGTCGAGGTAGCCCTCGCAGATCCCGGCGGGTTGACGCCGGTTGCAAACGACCACAGCGACGAGGACATCGCCCCGATCGACGCGGCCGAAGCTGACGCCGACATCGAGGTGGTAGAGCCGACCGAAGTGGATGCCGAAGATGAGACCGACCCGACGCTCGCCGAGCGCTACGGGGAGTGGTTCCGCCGTGCCTACGAGACCGGTCGCGCCCAGTTCATCGAGGACAGGCCAGCCGACGGCGGCGAGCTCTCGGTCGTCGAGGGAGAGGTCGGTACTGACGGCGAGATCGACGCCGATCCGGTCGCGGTGACGCTGCCGCTGGGCGAACACGGCGTGCTCGGCTTTGCTTCGACAAGCGGCACGTTCAGCGAGTTCGGGATCGAACTCGCATCGGTGCTGGCCGCGAACATGGAAGCAGCGCTCGACCGGGCGGCCCGCGAAGAAGCACTCCGAGAGCGCGAACGGGTGCTCGCCCAGCAAAACGAGCGCCTCGAGGAGTTCGCCAGCATCGTCAGCCACGACCTTCGCAACCCCCTCTCGGTCGCGCGGGGCTACCTCGGACAGGTCGACGCTGACGGCGATATCGTCGAGGAGATCGAGTGGGCGCTCGACCGCATGAACCGACTGACCGACGAGTTGCTCACGCTGGCCCGGCAGGGCCAGATCGTCGGCGAAACCGAGACCGTCTCGCTGTCCCGAAGCGCTCGCGACGCGTGGCAGGCGATCGACGCCGACGGGGCGACGCTCTCGATCGACGGCTCGGGAACGGTCGACGCCGACCCGACACGACTCGTCGAATTGCTGGAGAACCTGTTTCGCAACTCGGTCGAGCACGCACACAGTCCCGATTCCCCAGTCGAAATCACGGTCGGAGCCACGGCAAAGGGCTTCTACGTCGCCGACGACGGCCCCGGCATCCCCGACGATCAGAAAGAGGCGGTGTTCGAGCAGGGCTACACCAACGCCGAGGACGGCACCGGCTTCGGCCTCTACATCGTCCAGACGCTCGCCGACGCCCACGGCTGGACCGTCGAACTCACCGACGCCGAATCGGGAGGCGCACGCTTCGAGTTCGCAATCGAGCCGTCGGTGTAGACACGGCGTCACCACCGAAGAACCCGATCACGCACCGCCGAGGCGATCGCACGAAGGCGGGACGCCGGAGCGGAATCGGACGCTCCACGCTCGCTCGCTGCACTCCTTGCTCGGTGCTCTGACAACAGGCGCTCGTACCGCTGGATCACGCACCGGTTTGTCTCGTGGCTGTCGGACAGTTCCCGTTCGAGCGCCACCGCGCGCGCCCGGAGCAGTCGGTTCTCGGTTCGTATCGCAGCTCGCGATTGGCGACGGTCGGCGGCAGTCCACAACACGGATGCCGGATCGGTGATCGGGGGGCCGTCTTTGCCGTCAGTCGGGTGGTCGGTTCGGCCGTCGAAGGACGGATCGTTGAGCGACATCGGACGACAAGACCGTACGCGATACTATAATGAAAAATTATGTGAGACGCGCGTCCGACGCACGGCGTCCGGCGGCATCGAGTCGCCGAGCCGCCCGGTAGTCCAGACGCTCAGTCATCAAGATGACTGAGGACGCCGTCGGACTACTGATCCGACGTGCTCTCGATCACTCCAAGTGATCGAGAACGCCGAAGCGGCGACGCCGCTTCGAGCCCTCAGTCATCAAGATGACTGAGGACGCCTTCCGTGTCGCCGGGAACCGGCTCGGGGTCGGCACCGGCCGCCGCCGCGGCGTCGGGGTCCTTGAGCAGGTGACCGGTCGTCAGGCAAACGACGTTCTCGTCGGCGTCGACGACGCCCTCCTCGCGGAGCTTTCGCAGGCCGGCGATCGACGCCGCGCTCGCCGGTTCGACGCCGACGCCCTCCTCGGCGAGCGAGCGCTGGGCGTCGGTGATCTGCTCGTCGGAGACCGCGACGGCGGTGCCGTCGGTCTCGCGGATACCCGGAATCGCCTTGGGCGCGTTGACGGGGTTGCCGATGCGGATCGCCGTCGCGCGCGTCTCGACCTCGTCCCAGCGTCGGACCTCGTCGTTGTCCTCTTCGATGGCCTCGACCATCGGCGCGGCGCCCTCGGCCTGCACGCCGGTGAGTTTGGGCACCTCGGATTCGTCCAGCGCGCCGGCCTGTACGAGTTCGCGGAACGCCTTGTACAGCGCGCTGGTGTTGCCGGCGTTGCCGACCGGCAGGATGATCCGGTCGGGGAACTCGCCGGTCCGGTCTTGGCACTGCTCTAAGATTTCGAGGCCGATCGTCTTCTGGCCCTCCAGACGGAAGGGGTTCAGCGAGTTCAGCAGGTACGCCTCGCCCATCCCCGCCAGCTCCTGCACGATGTCGAGGCAGGTGTCGAAGTTGCCGTCGACTTCGAGGATGCGCGCACCGTGGAGGCTGGCTTGGGCGACCTTCCCCGCGGCGACCTTCCCCGCCGGCAGGAGCACGAGCGTCTCCAGCGTCGAGCGCGCGCCGTAGGCCGCCAGCGCGGCGCTGGTGTTTCCAGTCGAAGCGCAGGCCAGTCGATCGACGCCGAGTTCGCTAGCGACCTGCACGCCCACGGTCATGCCGCGATCCTTGAAACTGCCCGTGGGATTCATCCCCTCGTGTTTCACGTGGAGATGGTCGACGCCGGTCTCGTCCTCGAGGTCGGGTACCGGGTAGAGCGGGGTGTTACCCTCCTGAATCGTCACGCCCATCTCGACGGGCAGGGCGTCGTCGTAGCGCCAGACGCCGCTGCCCTCGAAGTCATCGAAGGTCGGCAGATCGGCGTAGCGCACTTCCAGCAGGCCGTCACAGTCGGGACACGTGTAGACGACATCGTCGAAGGGGGCGAGGACGGTGTCACACTCGATACAGGCCAGCCAGACGCCGTCGTCGGCAGCGTCGGGTTCGGCCGCCGCGGGCGCGTCGAGTTCGAGACTCATTGCTCGGTACGTGGAACCCCACCGGGAAAAGCGAGCGGGTTTCGGCGGGCTACTCGCCGTCGAACGACTCGATGACGTCGTGGACGGTCTCGGCCCACGCATCGAGCGAGTCGTGGAGCAGTTCCTTGGCTTCCGGCAGCGGAACCGCGGTGTACTGGTAGACGAACCCGCCCGAATCGAGCAGTCTGCGCTCGCGCTCGACCAGCCCGGCCTCCAGCAGCGTCGACAGCGAGCGGTTGACGTTGCTCCGGTCGCGGTCGAGCGCGTCGGCCAACTCCTCGACGGTGCTACCGGGCCGGTCCAGCAGCGAAAGGTAGGTCCGGGTTTCGTGATCCTGAATACAGAACACGCAGGACAGTACGTCCTCGAAGGCGGGATCGGCGTTTTCCATCAGCGTCTGCATATCCGGCTCGGCGGCATCGCTCATGAGAGCACCTCGGCGTCGGGAAAGATAAAACCGGCTACACGCCGCCGCGAGGCGTCACCACAACTACTCGGCGCCGTAGCCGTTTTTGATGATACACTGGTACATTCCGTCGGGCGTCTCGTGGCGGTGCAGCGTCGTCGGCGTGTCGCAGTAGTACAGGTCGCCGTCGTGACGCAGCGTCACCTCGTGGGAGGCGCCGAACATCTCCGTCTCGACGACGACTCGTCGGCCGTCGTCGAGCGCGTCGAGCAAGTCGTCGGCCGAGCGTTCGCCGGCAGCGACGCGCAGTGGCTCTGCCATCGACGGTGCTACGGCGTCGACCTACCTTACTGTGATGGAATCCAACAGAGCGTGCGCCGGCGTTGCATCTGTCGGAAAATCCGAAATTTCAACGGGTACTTTCTATACATAATGAGACATATTAATTACCATTGGCATCAGAGAGTGACACAGAGATGAGTACAGACCGCGACGAAGACGGCAGTGACCCAACGGGCACGCGAACGCTCCGGTGTTCGGCGTGCGACCGGGTCTTCGAGACGTGCCACGACCCGGCGATCGTCCACTGTCCGACGTGCGGGTATCGTGACGTACAGCCGGTCGACGACGCGTAACCCTCGATCGCGGTCATCATCCACCGGTTCGTTTCGCTTTCAGTTCCGATCTGCCACGATGGGACGGCCCTCCGACCACTGCCTTTAAATATTGATTGGGCACTCAATCAACTATGACTACCGGAGACGAGATCGTCGACGCCACGTTCACGGCGTTGTACGAACACGGGTACGCCGACCTGACGATGGAGGCGATCGGCGAGGAGTTCGACAAGAGTACGTCGCTGATCCACTACCACTTCGACTCGAAGGCGGACCTACTGGCGACCTGTCTGGAGACGATCCACGATGAGTTCCTCGAGGACCTCGAACACGACCCCGAAACGGATCCCGAACAGCGCCTGCTTCGGCTGGCCGAACTGGTCGTCGGGGGCACCGGCGACGACGGCGTCGACGAGTTCCACACCGCCCTGCTGGAGTTGCGCGCGCAGGCGCCATACGACGAGGCGCTGCGCGAGCAACTGGCGCGCAACGACGCCGTCTGGCGCGAGCACATCGCCGACATCGTCCGGGACGGCATCGAACAGGGCGTCTTCCGCGAGGTCGACCCGGAGCACTTCGCCGCGCTGTTTCGCTCGGCCATCGAGGGCGCCCAGTCCCACAACGTGATCCTCGGCGAAGACGCCCCGAGCGAGGACGCGATGGCGGGCATCGAGGAGTTGCTGGTCCACGAGTTGCTGGTCGAGTCCGAGCGAACGGAGGGTGCCGACGCGTGAATCGGGGCCGGCACCTCGTGGATGACGCCGGTACAGTGGCGCGCGGCGACGCCGACGGCCAGAGAGGAGGTGAGCGCCGTGCCTGACGACCAGTCGGTCGAGCTCACCGAAGGGCCGATGCTGAAGCCGCTGCTGGCGCTGTCGCTGCCGATCGTCGGCTCCCAGCTCCTGCAGGTCACCTACAACCTCGCGGACACCTTTTTCGTTGGGCGACTCGGCTCCGAGCCGGTCGCCGCGCTGGGCTTTGCGCTACCGTTCTCGTTCCTGATGATCAGCCTCGGGAGCGGGCTGACCGTCGCCGGCACCGTGCTGGTCGCCCAGCACAAAGGCGCCGGTAACGACGACAAGGTCGCCGGCGTCGCCGGGCAGACGATCACGTTCGTCTCGCTGACCTCGGTCGCGCTCGCAGCGCTGGGCTACGTGCTCGCGCCGATCCTCCTGCCGTACGTCGGCACGGAGCCGGGGACGGCCGTCCACGCGCTGGCCGTCGAGTACACGCGGACGTTCTTCGTTGGCGTCGTGTTCATGTTCGGCTTTTTCATCTTTCAGGCGATCCTGCGCGGGTGGGGCGACACGACGACGCCGCTGTACCTGATGGGCGTCAGCGTCGCGCTCAACGTCGTGCTCGACCCGTTCATGATCCTCGGGTTCGAGAACAACCCCGTGTTCGTCTGGACCGGCCTCGAATCCCTACAGGCGCGGCTGCTCGACGCCACCGGCTTCACCGGCTTCGGCGTGCAGGGCGCCGCGGTGGCCACGGTCTTCTCGCGGGGCGTCGCCGCGGTGATCGGCCTCTGGATGCTCTTTCGCGGGTACGTCGGCATCTCGCTATCGCTGTCTGACCTGCGCCCGGAGCTGTCGGTCATCAAGAAAATTCTCGACGTGGGCGGCCCCTCCGGGCTCGAAAAGAGCGCCAACTCGCTGGCCTACACCGGGATGACGGCGCTGGTCGGCCTCGTCAGCGCCGACGCCGTCGCCGCCTACGGCATCGGCAACCGGATCAACACGCTGGTCTACCTCCCGGCGGTCGGACTCTCGCAGGGGACCGAGACGGCCGTCGGCCAGAACCTCGGCGCCGGGCAGGAAGACCGGGCGCGAACGGCCGTCCTGTTGAGTTCGGGCATCATCGTCGCCATCCTCTCGGTGTTCAGCGTGCTGGCGTTCCTGTTCGCCGAGCCGCTCGTGCGCGTGTTCATTCAGGGTGAAGACGCCGCGGCGGTCGTCGACATGGGGACGAACTACTTCAAGATCATCGGGCCGACGTACGTGTTCATGGGCCTGTTCCACGTGCTCAACGCCGGCTTCCGCGGCGCCGGCAGCACCCGCACCGCCTTTATTTTCTCGGCGGCGTCCCAGTGGGGACTGCGCATCCCGCCGACGCTGGCGTTCATTGCGCTGCTCGGGATGGGCGCGACCGGCGTCTGGTGGGGCATCGCCTTCTCGCACGTCGGCGCCGCCGTGCTCGTCGGCGCGTGGTTCCTCGTCGGCAACTGGACCGGCTCGGTCGTCGAGGAGGACGATGCGGACGCCGACGACGCCACCGAGAGCCAGCCCGACGAATCGGCGACAGCCGGGTGAGGGCAGCGATTGTCGGCCGGCATCGCTTCGGCGTCGCAAGATCGACTGGCGTCGCGTCGGCGTCACGACGCCGCGGCGTCTGTGGCGTCAAACCGTCACCGGCGAAGTAGCGACACGTCCGACACAAGCGACGATACGTCGGGACGCCGTAGCTAGCGTATGGAAACGTTCGAGATCGAGGCCGACGAAACGGGCACGATCGAACTGGTCTGCGAGCGAACCGACGCCGAGGCCGCCCAGCCCCGCGTCCGGGCGTTCGTCGGCGGCGGCGAGTTCGGCGTCCTCGTCGACGATCTGGCGCCCGGCGAGCGCGTGTCGCTGTTCGTCGAGGACGGTGCCATCGAAAAGGAGGGGTGACCGAGCTTACGTCCCGTGCTGCCAGCTGTTCATGTAGTCGGCCTGCTCGTCGGTGAGATCGTCGAACTCGACGCCGTCGGCGGCGAGCTTGATCTCGGCGATCTCGCGGTCGAGGTCGTCGGGCAGGTCGTGGACGCCGGCGCCGTACTCGTCGCCGTTCTCGACGAGTTCGCGCACGCCGACGGCCTGCACGCCGAAGCTCTGGTCCATCACTTCGACGGGGTGGCCCAGCGCGATCGGCGAGGCGAGATTGACCAGTCGACCCTCAGCGAGGACGTTGAGTCGGCGGCCGTCTTCCAGTTCGTAGGTCTGGACGCCGTCGCGGGCCTCGTAGGTGTCGACGGCGAGATCCGAGAGGTCGTCGAGGTTGACTTCAACGTCGAAGTGACCGGCGTTGGCCAGCAGGACGCCGTCATCCATCTTCTCGAAGTGCTCGCGGGTGATGATGTCGCGGTTGCCCGTCGTCGTGAGGAACACGTCGCCCTTCTCGGCGGCCTCGGCCATCGGCATGACTTCGTAGCCCTCCATGTGGGCTTCGAGCGCGCGGCGGGGCTCGACCTCGGTGACGATCACGTCGGCGTTCTGCCCGGCGGCTTTCTTGGCGACGCCGCGGCCACAGTCGCCGTAGCCCGCGACGACGAGCGTCTTGCCGGCCCACGAGAGATTCGTCGTCATGGCGATGTTGGCCAGCGAGGACTCGCCGGTGCCGTGGACGTTGTCGAACAGGCGCTTCATCGGCGTGTCGTTGACCGCGAACACGGGGTACTCCAGCGCGTCGTCGTCGTCCATCGCGCGCAGGCGGTGGACGCCGGTGGTCGTCTCCTCGCAGCCGCCGACGATCGTCTCGATCAGGTCGGGGTACTCCTGGTGGATGCGGAAGATCAGGTCGGCGCCGTCGTCGACCGTCACCGTCGGATCGAACTCGATGACGGCGTCGATCGCAGCGTAGTACTCCTCGTCGTCGACGCCGCGCTTGGCGTAGCTGGTGATGCGTTCGTGCTCGTCGAGCGCGGCACTGACGTCGTCGTGGGTCGAGAGGGGGTTACAGCCGGTGACCGCCACCTCGGCGCCGCCCTCCGCGAGCAGTTCGACGAGACAGGCCGTCTTGGCTTCGACGTGCATCGCCATCCCGACGCGCTCGCCCGCGAGGGGTTGCTCGTCGCGGAACTCCTCGCGCAGGTCCGCCAGAATCGGCATGTGCTGGCGCGCCCAGTCCATCTTGCGGTGGCCGTCCTCACGAGCGCCCGACACGTCGTCGAGGTGCTCGCTGATCGGCTGGTAGTCGCTCATGCCACGAGAAACGAGCAGGGAGCCCAAAACCCTACCGAAGGCGCTCGCGCCGTCGTCGCCGGAATTCGTGGGCCCGCGCCGGAACTTGGCGTTTCGTCGTAGGTTCCCCCCGTTCGGAAGCCTGAGTTCCGATCGCTCGCAGTGTCGTGAGTAGCCAGTCCACTGGAGTCCCTACAGCACCGCCGGCACGAGCCTCGCACGCCCGGCGGAGGTGACCGAAAGGGTCGGTCGTGCCTCGGGGACGCGACGCCGCCTCAGTAGGTTTCGAGGTAGTTGTCGAGTTCCCAGTCGGAGACTTCGGCCTTGTACTCGTCGTACTCGGCCTGCTTGGCTTCGACGAACTTCTCGGCGACGTGCTCGCCGAGGGCGTCTTGGATGACCTCGTCGTCTTCGAGGGCGTCGACGGCGGCGCCGAGGTTCGGCGGCAGCGTGT
>NZ_OBEJ01000007.1 GCF_900215575.1 Natronoarchaeum philippinense
GAGAGGTTGAATTCGTCGTCCTCGTCGTGGAAGGCGTTCTCGCCGTCGGTCGTGAACAGCGAGAGGTGGGTGTGCATCCCCGAGCCGTTGATGTGGGCGATCGGCTTGGGCATGAACGTCGCGTGCACGTCGTTGGCTTCGGCGGTCGCGCGGACGACCGAACGGAACGTAGCGATGTTGTCGGCCGTCGAGAGCCCGTCGTCGTACTTGAACGCGATCTCGTGTTGCCCCTCGGCGACCTCGTGGTGGGACGCTTCGACCTCGAAATCCATGGATTCGAGGTTGTAGATGATCTCGCGGCGCAGGTCGCTGGCGAGGTCCTTGGGCGCGAGGTCGAAGTAGCCGCCGGCGTCGTGGGTTTCGGTCGTCGCGCGGCCGTTCTCGTCCTTGTCGAAGACGAAGAACTCGGGCTCGGGGCCGGCGTTGACCGTATAGCCCATCTCCTTGGCCTCTTCGAGGACGCTCTGGAGCACCGAGCGCGGGTCGCCGCTAAAGGGCTCGCCCGTCTTGGTGTCGATCACGTCACAGATCAGGCGCGCCGCGCGGCCGTCGTCGGTGTCGCGCCACGGCAGGACGGCAAACGTCGAGGGGTCCGGAACCAGACGCATGTCGGATTCCTGGATGCGGACGAAGCCCTCGATCGAGGAGCCGTCGAAGTAGATCCCTTCGGTGAACGCCTTCTCGGCCTGTCGGGCCGGCACGGAGACGTTCTTGACCGTGCCGAGAATGTCGGTGAACTGCAGGCGAAGGAAGTCGATGTCTTTCTCGTCGATCTGGTCGAGTACCTCCTGCTCTGCGGAACTCAGGCTTCCACTTGTCATGGAGTGTTGTCAGTGTAGCCGTGGATGCCCGGTACTAAAGGGCTACTGTTCTGCGCAAATCTACCGGTCTCGCCACGAAATTGGATATTCGTTAAATTCTAATGGCTGGAGTGAGTGGGGTGGTATAATGACGTACGAAAATCTCGACGCAAAATTGGTGAATGCGCTGTTGGACGACGGTCGCGCGAGCCTGCGGAGCCTCGCCGAGGAACTCGACGTGTCGGTGACGACGGTGTCGAATCACCTCAGCGATCTCGAAGACGACGGCGTCATCGAGGGCTACACCCCCAAGATCAACTACAACGAACTGGACTTCGACGTGACCGCGGTGATCCAGCTCAAGGTCGAGGGCAACGCCCTGCCCGACATCACGGACCGACTCGACCAGCAAAAGCAGATGACCAGCGTCTACGAGGTCACCGGCGGCTACGACATCATTGCCATCGGCAAGTTCGAGGACACAGACGGGATGAACGCTCAGATCAAGACGCTGCTGACCGACCCCGATATCAAGGAGTCTAACACCAGCGTCGTGCTCAACGCGACCAGCGAGAACGAGCAGTTCGAACTCGATCTCGAGGAGTAAGAGAACTGCTTGCGGATCGACAGTCCTCGAAGCAGCTGTCAGTCAATTCTTTTACCCGAAGCTCACGCGTCGTCGCTGTTTCCTCGGAGTCGATCGACGCGGTGCTCGATCGACGGGAGAAGCAGCAGATACCGGAGCGGCGTGAACTCCGTCCCGGCTACGAAGTGAATCTCCGGCTGTCGGTCGTACGTGTCGGCCACGTCCTCGTCGGGGAACTGGTCGCAGACTCGGTCGTCGATCTCGAACATCCGCTTTCGGACTGACCACATCAGCCCGAAGATGGCCGTGAAGACGACTACGCCAAAATAAACCAGCTCGGTTTGAGTCGCCCCCCACGGTTCCAGTACGCCGATAGTAACGTACCAGATGGCGAGGCTAACCACTGCCCACATTCGACCGAAAATCCGGTGACGATATCGGCCATCGGCTTCCGCGATTGCCACGGCCAGATCCTCGCGCGTCGCACCTTCGAGGAACGACTCTTCGACGATCAGCCGCGATCGTCCGACGACGCCGAGTATCCAGACGGCTCCGCGGTGTTGGTCGGCCCCCGCGATCGCTATCTCGTCGACCGCAACGCCGGCTCGTTCGCGGGCCGCTTCGACGACATCGCGTTCCGCGTCGGTCGGCGAACGCAGTTCCCACCCCCGCGTCCGGAGTCGAGGGATCAGTGGGTAGCCCACTACCAATAGCACGGGGACGCCGAGTACGGCAGCAGTCGTCGTCGAGATCGCATCACTCGCAGTGACGACGCTGTATGTGGCAGCAACGAGTACCAAAACGACGACTCCCACGATCATCAGCCCCACTACGACGGGCCGTGCGGACGCTTCGTACCCGTGAATATCTCTGACCGCCGGCCACGCTCCGGTGGACAGTGCGATTCCCGTTACGAGGAGTCCGAGAGCCAACGGCGCGTTGCTGAACAGTACGAGTAACGGGTCAGTGAGACCGTAGTTGGCGCCGATTTCGGCCATTGACTGGTCGACATCGGTCGCGTAGTACGTGTACGTTATCGCCCCCGCGACGAACGCCTCGATAATCAGCAACGCTGCGTTGAGTATCAGGTCGTCGGAGCGATTCGTCCTGCTATTCGACGGAAGTCGCCGACTCAGTAATCGACCGGCTGCAAACGCGGCGCACCCCACGAAAGTAGCACAGACAAGATATATCTCTGCGACCATTGTTCCGGATTGTCTCTTCCGAACTTAATTTTGTTTCTATATTGATGTATATGGGGGAGTCGACTCTACCGATTCTCGACTCACTTGCCGTGATGTTGGCAACCGAACTAAACAGGAGCGTCAATAAAAAGGGACGACAGTTCTAGAGGATCGTCCGATTCCAGCTAGCTGCTCTGTGGGCTGCAGCGAGACGCTATTCGCCGATCTTACATCATGCCGCCCATGCCGCCGCCCATACCGCCCATGCCGCCGGGCGCGCCGCCGGGGCCGCCGGCCTCGTCGTCGCCCTTGTCGGTCGACAGTTCGCCGGCGGAGATGATGTCGTCGATCTTGAGCACGAGGTTCGCGGCCTCGGTAGCAGACGACAGCGCCTGCTCCTTGGCGTGGGCCGGTTCGACGACGCCAGCGTCGAGCGTGTCCTCGACCTCGCTGGAGAACACGTTCAGGCCGGCGCGCTGCTCGCCGTCCTCGTGGGCAGCGCGCAGGTCGACCAGCGTGTCGATCGAGTCCAGCCCGGCGTTGCCGGCCAGCACGCGGGGGACGAGCTCCAGCGAGTCGGCGTAGGCCTCGACGGCCAGCTGCTCGCGGCCGGAGACGCCGTCGGCGAAGTCGCGCAGGCGTCGTGCGACCTCGACCTCGATGGCGCCGCCGCCGGCGACCACGCGGCCGTCCGAGACGGTCTGTGCGACGACGTCGAGCGCGTCGTTGACGCCGCGTTCGAGCTCGTCGACGACGTGGTCGGTCGAGCCGCGCAGCAGCAGCGTCGCGCCGTGGCTGTCGTCGCCGGTGACGTAGAACAGGTCGTCGGCGTCGTCACGCGTCACGTCGCCGTGGCCGAGGTCGTCGGCACTGGCGCTCGAAAGGTCCGAAACGACGTTGGCGCCGACGACTTCCTTGAGGAACTCGATGTCGGACTTCTTCGCGCGACGGACCGCGAGGATGCCTTCCTTTGCGAGATAGTGCTGGGCGAGGTCGTCGATGCCCTTCTGGCAGAACACGACGTCTGCGCCCGTGTCGACGATCTGCTGGACCTTCTCCTTGAGCTGGTCTTCCTCGCGGTCGAGGAACTGCTGGAGCTGGCTCGGGTCGGTGACGTTGACCTCGGTGTCCACGTCGGTCTCCTCGACCTCGACGGCCGAGTCCAGCAGGAGCACGTCGGCGTCCTCGGCGTCGCTGGGCATGTTGTCGTGGACGGGGTCCTTGTCGATGACGGCGCCTTCGAGCAGTTCGGACTCGCCGGCCGAGCGGCCCGTCTGGGTCTCGATGTTGAGGAACTCCAGATCGACGACGCTCTCGTCGACCTCGTTCTCGACGGTGACCTGCCGGACGGCGTCCACGATGAGCTGGCTGAGGTGCTCTTTGTTGAGCTCGGCGCCCTTGCCGGTCATCGACGTTTCGGCGACCGAGCGCAGCAGTTCCTCGTCGGAGGCGTCGACATCCTCGGCGATGTCGTCGACTTCCTTGCGGGCCTGCTCGCTGGCGAGGTGGAAGCCTTTGATGATCGCCGTCGGGTGGATGTCCTGTTCGAGGAGGTCCTCGGCGTTCTTGAGGAGTTCGCCGGCGGTGGCGACCGCCGTCGTTGTCCCGTCGCCAGCCTCGTCTTCCTGCGTTTCGGCGACCTCGATGATCATCTCGGCCGTCGGGTTGTCGATGTCCATCTCCTGGAGGATGGTGACGCCGTCGTTGGTGATGGTCACGTCGCCCATCGAGTCGACGAGCATCTTGTCCATCCCCTTGGGGCCGAGCGTCGAGCGGACGGACTCGGCGACCGCGCGAGCGGCGTCGATGTTGTAATCCTGCGCGTCGCGGTCCTTGACGCGCTGGGAGTCCTCGCTCATTACGATCATCGGCTGTCCCTGCTGCATTCGCTGGCTCATAGTCGGTCGACTGATTGATTGCGATTCTATATAAATATGTCGAATAAGCTCCGGTCGGTCGGTCAGTCACTAATTGCACTCAATCGCCATCGCACGGCCTCTTTCGGGTGGTTCGACGCACTTAGGCCCACTCGACGCTGTCGTTCGGCGTCTCGACGCCACCGCACTAGTGCCAACGTTTATGTAGCTCCTGTCGCAGCAGTCGTCCTCGTCTTGGTCGCGGGATCACTACGGCGTCTCGACGCCGCGACGAAATCGGCTGGACCGCACGTCTTCGGCGTTGTTTCTCCAGCACTGCGCCGGAGTTCATACTCCACGAACGGAACAGATCCGCCCAAAGACTGATACGAACCGCCGGAAAATGTACTGCAGACTCGATGGCATCCTCCGAACTCGCCGCCGCCCTCTACGCGCTCTCCGGGGTCGTCTCGCTCGGCGTGGCGTCGTGGATCTGGCGCCGGCGCGACCACCGCGGGGCGCGAACGTTCATCGGCCTGCTGTTCGTCGTCGCCATCTGGACGTTCGTCGACACGGCAGCAGCCCTCTCGGGCGACGCCGCCTCGCAGTGGCTGCTCTGGCAGACTGTCCGCTGGTCGGTGATCGCGTTCGTCCCCGCGCTCTGGTTTCTGTTCACGCTTCGGTACACGAACCTCTATGCAGACTACTTCCGGCCGATCGCGGCGCTCCTGTTCGCCGAGGCGACGGCCGTCGCTGTACTGACGCTGACCAACGGGAGCCACCAGCTCGTCTGGGATCTCGATGCCGCGTCTCAGACGGGGCCAGCAGTAGCGACGGTCGGCCCGGTGTACGTCGCTCACATGTTCGTCACGACGTGGCTGGTGCTGGGCGGCATCGTCTTGCTGTTACAGGTCATCGTCGACGCCCGGGACGCCCACCGGACCCAGCCGGCGGTGCTGATCGCCGCGGGTTCGATCGTGCTCGCGTCGAGCGTCGGCTCCGCCGTCGGATCGATCCCGATCGACGACGTGAATCTCACGCCGCTGGGGCTGGGACTCGGCAGCGTCGTCACCGCGTGGGCGCTGTACCGACATCGCCTGTTCGACATCTACCCCGTCGAGAGCGAGACGGTCATGACCGCGATCCGCGACGCCGTCGTGGTCGTGAACGAGGATGGCTTCGTCACCGACTACAACCCCGCCGGAGCCGACCTGCTCGTCGTTGACGATCCGGTTGGCACTGCCGCCAGCGAAGCCCTGCCCTTCGACGACTCGGCGCTCGACGTTGTTCCCTCGACGGCCGCCGACGGCGGGGCTGCAACATCTTCGGCTTCGCTCCCTCCGACTGACGCTCTCGACGGCGACGCCGAGAGCGCGTTCGGTGCTGGTGGCGGCCGGGATGGCACGGACGGCCGTACGACGACGGAACTCACCGCGACGGTCGACGGCGAGCGCCGTCACTTCCTACTCGACGTTTCACGGCTGTCCCAGCACGGCGACCGGACAGGATCGCTGCTGGTCTTCCGCGACGAGACGACCCGCCGCGAGCAGCGACGCGAACTCGAGCGCCAGAGCGAGCACATGGAGCAGTTCGCCAGCACGGTTTCTCACGACCTCCGGAATCCCCTGACCGTCGCCGAGAGTTCGCTCGAACTGCTCTCGCGCAAGTCCGACCACCGCGAGGCAGAGATGGTCGAAGATAGTTTAGAGCGTATGCGAACGATCATTGATGAATCGCTCTCCTTTGCCCGGTCGGGCCAGCGCCTCGACGACGCCGATCTCGCGGCGGTCGACCTCGACGCCGCCGCACAGGCGGGCTGGGACTACGTCGACGCTGCCGACGCGACGCTGACCGTCGACGACGACATCGCCGTCGTCGCCAACGAAGAACGGCTCCAACGCATGCTCGAGAACCTGTTCCGTAACGCCGTGGACCACGGCGGCGCCGACGTGACGGTTCGCGTCGGCCGAATCGGGGACAAGTCTGGCTTTTACGTTGCAGACGACGGTCCCGGAATCCCCGACGACCACCGCGCGGACGTGTTCGAGCGCGGCTTCACCACCGACGACGACGGCACCGGCTTCGGGCTGGCGATCGTCGACGCCATCGCCGGCGCGCACGGCTGGGAGATCTCGGCGTCCGAGAGCGAGTCCGGCGGCGCCCGGTTCGACGTGACTGGCTGTACTGTCGATCCGCGCTCCGCCGCCGACCAACCCGGCCCCGCTTGACCTGACCGCTTTGACGTGTCGATCGACAGCATCCCGCCGTCTTGGGGCTCTCCGGCGTATGAACCGGCAGCATCGGCCGATAGCTGTGTCTTCACCTTTCGGCCTGCTCAGACTATCGTCGTACAAGACTCGGCCGCTGCTGGCGCCACTGTCCGCTCCTTCGGCGCCGCGTCGTTTTTGATCCCGTTGCAGATCGGCGTCACAGCCCACTACAAATATGGACGGGAGGGGTGATAGTTTGAGTATCCAAAAACAGCGTGTGCGTATGCGCCAACTGTTTCGCTCCCTCTGGGGACGGTATCGATCCGTACCGCTGATCTATCGCATCGCGCTCGCGTTCGTTCTCGGCTCGGTTGCCGGGGTCGCGTTCGGCGAGCGCATGACTGTCGTCCGCCCATTCGGCGACCTGTTCTTACGGCTTCTCAACATGCTGATCGTCCCGATCATCGTGTTCACGCTACTGACCGGGATTCGCCAGCTCTCCCCGGCGCGACTCGGTCGGATCGGCGGCGCGACGGTCGGGCTGTACGCCGTCACGACGACCGTCGCGGGGCTGATCGGACTGGCCGTCGCAAACATTCTCCAACCCGGCCGCGGCGTCGAGTTCACCGGCGGCGAGGCGCAGTCCCAAGCGCCGCCCTCGCTCACCGAGGTCGTGCTCGGTATCGTCCCGAGCAACCCGGCGGCGGCGATGGCGGAGGGCAACCTGCTTGCGACGGTCTTTTTCGTGATCGTCTTCGGCATCGCGCTGACCTACGTCCGGGCCCAGAAAGAGGAGTACGCCGACAGCGTCGACTCGGTGTTCGAGGCGTTCGAGGTCGGCGCCGAGGCGATGTTCGTCGTCGTCCGCGGCGTCCTCGAGTACGGCGTGGTCGGCGTCTTCGCGCTGATGGCCGTCGGGATCGGAACCGAGGGCGTCGGCGTCTTCTCCTCGCTGGGCGCGCTCGTGCTCGCAATCGGCATCGCCGTCGTCGTTCACATCGCGTTCACGTACCTGTTCGTCCTCATGAGCGTGGTCGCCGACGTGTCGCCGGTCGCGTTTCTGGCGGGCGCGAAAGACGCCATGGTGACGGCGTTTGCCACGCGCTCGTCGACCGGGACGCTCCCGGTGACGATGACCAACGCCGAGGACGACCTCCGCATCAAAGAGCGGGTCTACTCCTTTGCGCTGCCCGTCGGCGCCACCGCGAACATGGACGGCGCCGCCATTCGGCAGGCGATCACCGTCGTGTTCGCCGCCAACGTCGTCGGCCAGCCGCTGGCGCTCGCCGAGCAGGTGCTCGTGCTGGTCGTCGCTGTCCTCATCAGCATCGGAACCGCGGGCGTCCCCGGTGCCGGCCTCGTCATGCTCACCGTCATCCTCAATCAGGTCGGACTCCCGCTGGCTCTGGTCGGCTTCGTCGCCGGCGTCGACCCGATCCTCGGCCGCATCGCCACGATGAACAACGTTACCGGCGATCTGGCTGTCGCCACGGTCGTCGGCAAGTGGAACGACGCGGTCGACCTCGACGGCGGCGTCTGGTCGCGTGACTCAGCGGGCGTTGCCGAAGTCGCGCCCGGCGACGACTGAGAGCGTTCCGGAGCGACCGTTTCACGCTCGACTTACGAGTGGCGAGCACACGGGGTGCTCGCCGATTAGTTCGCGGAAGAAACGCCAGGACAGGGATTTGAACCCGATGCCAGACGGTCGCCTCGCGGTGCTCGGCGCTGCGTCTGCCGTGATTCAAATCCCTTCATTAGTCGTTCCTCGACGACGTGCGTCGCTCGGCGATGGAACGCCTCGCGGGAATGTCGTCGAGAGAAACGCCAGGACAGGGATTTGAACCCTGAATCCCGAAAGGGAACACGCTTTCCAGGCGTGCGCCTTGCCGTTCGGCCATCCTGGCTCGTACGGCAGTAGACGGGTCTGTAGTTTAAACCCTTTCTTTCCGATCCAGCCAGCCCTCGGCCAGATACGACGTGCCCGCGGCGGCGACGCCGACCAGCAGCGTCACGCCGGCGACGGCGCCAACGGACGTGAACTCGCCGTCGAGGAGCAGATACGCCTGATGGAGCACGAGAAAGGAGAGCGCGCCGATCACGCCCCACAGCAGGCTGGCTTTGACCCTCGGTCTCACGGCTGGGCGGCGACGGCTTCGATCTCGACGCCGACGCCTTTGGGGAGCGCGCCGACCTCGACGGCGCTGCGGGCCGGCGGATCGGTCTCGAAGTAGTTGCTGTAGGTCTCGTTCATCTCCTCGAACTCCTCGATGTCGTCGAGATACACCGTCACCTTCAGCACGTCGTCGGGGCTCAGCCCCTCCTCGTCGAGAATGGCGACGATGTTATCGAGCGACTGCCGGGTCTGGACAGCGATCGGCTCGTCGTCGAGGAGTTCGCCTTCCGGAGTCAGGGGAATCTGGCCCGCGGTGAAGACCAGATCGCCGTTCGTCGTCGCTTGGCTGTAGGCGCCGACGGCCCGCGGTGCGTCGGTCGTGTTGATGACGCGTTTCATGCTCGGGAGGTAATCGCGGCGCGGCTTAAAACTTCGACGTGGAAGCGTGGCGTCCGCCACAGATGTCGTCCCAAAAACACTTGTCACCGCCCGCTGTCGGGGGTGATATGAGCGACGCCGACGTGCCGTCGACCCGTGCCGACCCCCGAGTCATCAGGCGACTCAACGTCATCATCGTGTTGTTGGTGCTTCCCTACGTGCTGTTCGCCCTCGGCTTGTCCCGCGGCGTGCTGGTCCAACTGGTGGGCGCCGGCGTCCTCGTCTTGGCGGCGGTTTCGGTGTGGTACGCGATCGTGCCCTCGCGGTCGTAGCGTCGCCGCCTCAGGCCAGAAGCTCTACTTCGTATCCGCGATCGCGCATCCCCGCGACGAGTTCCGCGACGTGCTCGTGGCTCCGCGTCTCCAGATCGAGTTCGACCTCGGCGGCGTTCATGCCGATGTCGCGCGAGGTCCGATCGTGCTGGATGGCGTAGATGTTCACCTTGTGTTCGGCGATCACGTCGATCAGGTCCTCCAACGCGCCCGGGCGGTCCTTCAGCACGGTCCGGAGCTTGACGTACCGGCCCGTCTCGACCAGCCCGCGCATGATCACCGTGGTCAGCGTGTTCAGGTCGATGTTGCCGCCCGAGAGCACCGGAACGATCACTTCGTCGTCCTCGTAGTCGAACTGCTCGGCGAGCATGGCCGCCAGCGGGACGGCGCCGGCGCCCTCGACGAGCGTCTTCGAGCGCTCTAACAGGTAGATCACGGCGACGGCGATATCCGAATCCGAAACAGTGACGATCTCGTCGACGCGCTCTTCGATCACGTCGAAGGTGTGGTCGCCGACCCGGCGCGTGGCGATGCCGTCGGCGATCGTGTCGACCGACTCCCGCTCGTAGATCTCGCCTTTCGCCAGCGACTGGGCGGCGCTGGCGGCACCCTCGGCTTGGACGCCGATCACGCGCACGCCGGGATCGAAGCCCTTGATCGCGGTGGCGATGCCGGAGATGAGACCGCCCCCGCCGATCGGGACGACCACGGTGTCGACCTCGGGGAGGTCGTCGACGATCTCGGATCCGATCGTCCCCTGCCCGGCCATCACCGCCTCGTCGTCGAACGCGTGGAGGTAGGTGCGGCCCTCCTCGCGCTCGATCTCGTGGGCTCGCTCGGCGGCTTCGCTGTAGTCGACGCCGTGTAACTCCACCTCGGCGCCGTAGTTCCGGGTCGCTTTCACTTTCGAGATCGGCGCGTCCTCGGGCATCACGACGACGCTGTCGACGCCCGCGCGGGACGCCGCCAGCGCGACGCCTTGGGCGTGGTTGCCGGCGCTTGCGGTCACGACGCCGGCCGCACGATCTTCGGGCGAGAGCGTTGCGATGCGGTTGGTCGCGCCACGGATCTTGAACGCGCCGGTGCGCTGGAACGTCTCTAATTTCAGGTGGACCTCCGCCCCGGTCATATCCGAGAACGTGTGGGAGTACTCCAGCGGCGTCCATCGCGAGGTTTCGCGGACTCGTTCGCGAGCCTCGGCGATGTCGTCGGCCTCGAGCATGCCACCGCGTAGGGCCGGCCGGGTTAACTATCCTGCCCTCGCCTGCCGGCTACCAACGGGTCGGAGTGGGAGATACCTAGAAATGCGACGGCGCTGTCGCTGGAGCACTGAAAGGGGATGGAGGATGGGGATGCACGGTGCGTGTGACGTGCAACTGAATCAGTCGGCTGCAGAGTAATAAACCCCCGCCACGCGGAGTGAAAGTATAATCGCAGTACGGGAGCTGGGTGAAACTGGCGTCAGACGTGCGTCAGCCGAGCGTAGTTCGCTGCGTGATATCGAACCACAAATCCGGCGACTCGACGCCACCCAGCCCACCGTTTCGGACTCGATTCGTATCAACGCTGAAGTGTCGGCAGGGAGAGGTACAACCATGCGCATCGACGACGCTGTCGGCATCGCCGTTCGTGGCTATCGGTCACGTCCGTCCGGCGTGCTTCCATACTACCTGCTCGGCACGTCGACAGCCGCCGTCACCCAGACGATCTGGCTGATCGGCGTCACAGCGACGTATTTCACGCTCTCGGCCCAAGGGACGCTCGCCCCAATTCTGACCGAACTACGAGCGCTCGGCCCGCTCCAGATCGACGACCCGACGACGTTTCCTGATTCGACCGACGCGCTCGTCACGGCGTTTGAAGCCGCCGTGACGCCGACGCTGATTGCCGTCGTCGGAGCGACGGTGGTGCTGTCGGTCGTCGTCACGCTGGCCGTCACCGCGACGGCCGCTGCGGGACAGGTCCACGCCGTCCACGCGGTGCTCGACGGACGCGAGCCGATCCGGGCGGGCGTCGACGGCATCCTCCGCGACGCCGTCTCGTTCGTGGCGCTGTTGGTGCTGCAAGCGATCGCCATGCTCGCCGTCGTCGGACTGTTGCTGGCTGGCATCGTCGCGGCCGCCGCCACCGGGCCCGCCGGAACGCTGCTTGCGATCGTGCTCGTGCCAGCGGTCCCCCTCGCCGTCCTCACAGTCAGGCTCGCCTTTCTGTTCGCTCGCCAGGCGGTCGTCGTCGACGGCGTCGGCGCTCTCGCCGGCGTCCGTCACAGCCTCGGATACCTCCGAACGAATCCGGTCGACGCGATCATCTTTCTGATCCTGTCGGTCGTCACGCTGATCGCACTGGGCGTGGTGACGACGATGCTGTCGGCGGTCGGCATGTCCGCGGTCGGCTCACTGGTCGGGCTCGCCGTCGCCTTCCCGCTGCTCACCTTCGTCAAGACGGCGCTGTACGTCGGCCACGCCGACGGCGAGCTTCCGGCCCCGCCGGCAGCCGCCGGCACCGCGGCGTCGCGGCTGGACGCCGAACTGCGGGCCGGCGCCGCTGCACTCGGCCGTTTTGTCTCGTCCCGGCCGCTGTTGCAGGCCGCCAGCGGCGCCGTCTTCGCGCTCGGCGGGGCGCTCGGCTGGCGCGCCGCCGCCGGCGTCGACGGCGTGCTCGAAGCGTCGATCGCAGCGCGGTTGGCCGGTTGGTTTCCGCCGACCGCGATGGCGAATCTCGCGGCCAACAACTGGCAGGTCGGCGTCGCGCAGGCCTACGGCGGCTTTCTGGGCGGCATCCCGACGCTCGCCTCGCTGCTGTTCAACGGCATCTCGCTGGGTGCGATCGCCCGGATCGAAGTCGACCCGATCGCGCTCCTGACGTTCGTCGCGCCCCACGGCGTCGTCGAGATTCCCGGCCTGATCGTCGCCGGCGCGCTCGGGTTGCACCTCGGCGGCGTCGGCGTCCGCGCGGCGACTGGTGGTGCTGATCGAGCCGACCTCGCGGCGGCCGTCGGCCGCGCCTACCGCATCCTGATCGGCCTCGCGCTGGTCTTTCTGGTTGCCGCCGCCATCGAGGCGTTCGTCAGCCCCTACTACGCTGACCTGCTGGGACTCTGACCGTTCTCACACCGGGACGGCAAGCAGGCCGATCGGGACGACGACGATGAGCACGAGAAACGCGACGAACGTGCGCTCGCTCGTCAGCAGGCGCAGCTGAATCTCCTCGACGAACGCGTAGTAGGTCTCGTACACCAGCGAGAACGCAAGCGCCGTGACGAGCGCGCTGCCGGTCAGCAACAGGACGATCAGCGTCCCGACGGGGGCGTCGAGTACGAGCGCGACCAGCAGCGTGTCGGTCAGCGTCCCGACGCTCGCGCCCATCACGAACGGGAGCATCTCCTTGCGCTTGATGTAGCCGCGGTTGTACAGCGGGACGAGCACGCCGAGCGAGAAGGCGACGCTGGTGGTCACGGCGGTGATGACGACCCCGAGCACGAACGATAGCCAGCGGTACTGCAGCGTCGTCGAGAGGCCGTCACGGAGCTGGTCGGTGCTGATCGCTGTGAACACCTGATCGAGCAGTCGAAGGCTCTCGATGAATAGCACGAGCGCGACGACCACTGCGATGGCTGCACCAAGCTCGTCGACAATGGCCGTCGTCACGGCGTCGAACGGTGCGGCGGCGCCCGGATGCGTGTCGGGAATCGCCTCGGCGTCGAGCACGTCGAGCTGGAAGCGCGCCAGCACGACGAAGCCAAGCACCGTCGCGGGGACGTAGATCGTGTGCGTGACGACGAAGGTCAGTAGACCCAGCCGGATCGAATCTTGGAGCGTCCCCTCCCGCTCGTTGAGGAAATCGGCCGCCCCGATCAGCATGACGATTCCGGCCGCCCCGAGCCGCGAGCCCGCGATGAGTACGAACAGCTGGCCGCTCTGGATCAGCTCGGCCTCGAACAGCGACAGCGCGATGGCCGCGACGACCGAGCCGTTCAACAGCACGTACGCCAGCAGCCAACTCGCCCCGAGTGCCGGCGCGATGCCGATCACCAGATCGTTCAGTAGCGGCCGGATCGTCGGTACGAGCGACCTGACGCTGGCGCTCAACAACTGGACTGCAAACAGGAAGCTCCCGACGGCCAACGCCAGCAGTAGCAGTGTCGCCAATCGCCTACCGCGATAGCCCGCCACTCGTTCGTCGGTCATCGATCCGTAGTCGAACGCACCACAGATGCGACAATAAGAACCGGGTGGCGCCAACCCGGACGCCGCAAGTTGCAGCGGTACGCGGTCTGCGCGTCAGCGATGCCGCTCGCCGGCTTCTGGCTGCAAAAGAACGGTCAAAAACCCCCTCCAGTTGGTCGCGGCGTCTATCGTTCGTCGACCGGGACGAACTCTTGGTCCTCGTCGCCGACGTAGCGCGCACGCGGTCGGATCAGGCGATTGTCCTCGAGGTACTCGCTGACGTGGCCGACCCAGCCGCCGACGCGGCTCATGGCGAAGATGGGCGTATAGAGGTCGATCGGGATGCCGAGCTGGTAGTACGTCGAGGCCGAGTAGAAGTCGACGTTCGGAGCGATCCCCTTGTTCTCGTCCATGTACTCCTCGATCTGGACGCTCATCTCGTACCACTTGATGTCGCCGGCGGCTTCGCCGAGCGCTTCCGACTTCTCGCCGAGGATCACGGCGCGCGGGTCTTTGACGTTGTAGACGCGGTGGCCGAACCCGGGGACGCGACGACCCTCGTCGAGCGCGTGGTCGACCCAGTCGACGGGGTCGCGCTCGGCGTCGTCGACCTCCTCGAGCATCCGCATGACGTTCTGGTTGGCGCCGCCGTGGAGGCCGCCGCTGAGCGTACCGATCGCGCTCGTCACCGCGCTGTGGACATCAGCGAGCGTGCTCGCGGTGACCATCGCCGAGAACGTCGAGGCGTTGAGACCGTGGTCGGCGTGGAGCACGAGCGCCATGTCGAACGTCTCGGCGAGCACGTCGTCGGGCTCCTCGCCGTTGAGCATGTAGAGGAAGTTCTCGGCGTGGGTCAGATCCTCGCGCGGCTCGATCGGCTCGTCGCCGTCGCGGATGCGCGAGAACGCCGCGAGAATCGTCGGGATCTTGGCGGTGATCCGGCGGCCCTTCCGGAGGATTGCCTCGTGGTCGCCGTCGTCGTGGCCGCTCCCCTCGGGATCGTACGCCGAGAGCTGGGAGACGGTCGTTCGGAGCGCCGCCATCGGGTCCTCGTCGGCGGCGGCGAGGTCGCGGACGGTGTCGAGTACGGCGTCGTCGACGGAGCGTTCGCTCACCATCGCCGCCCGGAACTCGTCGAGTTCGTCGGCGGTGGGAAGCTCCCCGTGCCAGAGCAGATACAGCACTTCCTCGTAGCTCGCGTCGCGTGCCAGATCGTCGATGGCGTAGCCGCGGTAGATCAGCCGCCCGACGTCGCCGTCGATGTGGCTGAGTCCAGATTCCGCGACGAGGACGCCTTCGAGCCCTTTCTTGACCTCGTCGGACATACGCTTACGCTTTCATACCGTAAGGGAAAAACATTGCCGTTCGGCCCGCCGCTTTCCGGTGAACTCCCGAACAAGCGTCCAGATTATCCGGCCGGGGGTTTCGATTTCTGTCGACATGTCGAGGGAGAGCTGTCGGGTTGCCGGGCCGGCGCGGGGTGGCAAACCGGATCGCCGTCACCGGCCTCCCAAGACTGCCGACCGTCACAGCTCCCGGGCGCGTCGCCACGCCGTGACGCCGGTAAACGCGATCGTCAGCGACAGCGACGTGGCGAAAAACACGACGAACGCCAGCCCGAGATACAGCACCGGTGACTGGGTCGTCTCGGCGGGTATCACGACGAACACGACGTACAGCAGCGTAGCGAAGGCAAAGCCGAGCACCATCGACCACTTGGCGTTTCGGCCGACTTCGAGTTCGCGGGCGAACGCGACGAGCTGGTCGCGGTCGTCCTCGCCCTGACGGTCCTGTGACACGCTCGGCGATACGGAGCGACGTTACAAAGCGGCGTCGAAACCGGCCGTCCGAAGGCGCGGCGTGACGCCGCGGCTCAGGCGTCGTTGCCGTGGGCGTAGGGGCCGAACTCCTCGCCGAACAGCACGAAGTAGGCGGTGCCGACCAGTCCCACGACCGTTGCGACGCCGAAGGCGACGGTCGGGCTGCCCTCGAACAGCGTCGCGCCGGTCAGCGGGTTCGCCAGCCCCTCCCAGAGGATGCCGCCGAGCAGCCCGCTGGGGATGACGACGACGTTCCGGACCAGATAGTACGAGCCGGTGACGCGGCCGCCGGTGCCCTGCTCGGCCGGGCCGACGATCAGCGCCTTGTGCGAGGGGAGGCCGGCAAAGCGCAGGCCCGAGAACGCAAACAGCGCGATCAGCGCCGCGGGGCTGGCGGGCGCGACGATCAGCAGCACGGGGAAGACGGCGTAGACCAGAAACCCGGTGGCGACGACGGGCTTGAGGCCGACGCGCTCTGCGAGCTTGGCGGCGGGAAGCATCACCAGCAGCGCGACGGCCATCTCGACGCCCAGCAGGTAGCCAAAGAAGGACGCCGGCGAGAGGTCGATCGCCCACGACCCGAACGGCGTGGCGAGCGTCGTCGAGACGCCGACGGCCAGAAACTGCGTCACCACGAGAATGAAGAAGGCGTAGACCATCCCGTTGGCAAAGCGGACGAGCGTGTCGGCGATCAGCAGGGGCCGAAGTTGGGACGGCATCGCTCGGAGATCCTCGCGGATCTGATCGACGCCCTCGAACGTGTCGCCGATCGAGTCTTCCTCGGCTTCGTAGAGGAAATGCTGGGCCAGCGTGCCGAGGATGCCGAAGGCGACGCCGACGGCGAGCACGTACTGGAAGCTCACGGTGAAGTCGGGATGGAGTCCGATCAGCGCTGCCGCGAGCACCGGTCCGACCAGAAACGCCGTCCGGCGGAACGTCTCGGTGCTGGCAAAGCCCGCCGCGAGCTTCGAGGGCGCGGTCGCCTGCTTGACGACGGCGAAGGTCGCGCCCAGCCCGAACGACTTCCACGCCTGCGCGAGAAAGAGTCCGACGAAGATCCACACCCACGCCGGGATCGTCGCGCCGAACAGCGAAATCGCGCCGAGTTGGGGTGCGACGAGCCACAGCGCGAAGCCGACGGTCGAGAGCAGGCCGAACAGCGTCAGCGCGTACCGCGAGCCGATCCGGTCCGAGACCGCCCCGCCGGGGTAGGGGTAGGCCGCCGAGATGACGTTGCCGACCGTGCTGTAGGCGCCGACGACGACGCCGCTCCCGCCCAGCGCGACGAGGTACTCCGGGAGAAATCGGCTGGTCATCTGGAAGCCGAGCGAGAACGCGAACATCGCCAGCGAGAGCACGAGAACGTCGCGTTCGAGCGCGAAGAACTGCCGAAACGGGTCGAACGCGTCCGGCTCGTTGCCGTCTGCCGGTTCGGTCGCCATGTGCCCGGACGTGCGAACGGAACCACGAAATAGGTTCGGCTCCCAGCGAGGCCGCCGTGACGCCGAGCCATCGCGGTCCGCCCCGGAGACCGAACCGCTAAAGAGCGTGGGCCCGTCCTGTTGGGGTATGACAACGCTGGGAACGGCCAGTGCGGCCCCCGGTGAGATGGACACCGGGCGGCTGCAGGTCGGCGAGAGCCGGGACGGCAGCCCGGTCGGGTTGCCGGTCGCCGTGATCAACGGCGCCGACGAGGGCAAGCGCCTCTACATGCAGGCGGCCAGCGACGGCGACGAACTCAACGGCGTCGGCGTCGTTCGGCAGGTGGTGCCACAGATCGACCCCTCGGAGCTGGCCGGCGAAATTCTGATCGTCGGGATCGTCAACTACCACGCCTTCCAGGTCGCAGAGCACCGCAACCCGATCGACGACACGAAGATGAACCGGGCGTACCCGGGCGACGAGAACGGCACGTCGAGCGAGCGCATCGCCAAGGCGACGTTCGACGCCGCGATCTCCGCCGATCTGGTGATCGACCTCCATCAGGGGTCGACCAGCCGGATGATCGACGAGACGCGGGTCCGCTGTGGCTCGCGCCATCGGCGTCACCGCGAGTGTCTCGAACTCGCCAAGACGTTCGGCTGCGGGTACATCCTCGACCAGAAAGGTCCCGACGGACAACTGGCTCGCGCCGCGCCCGACGAGGGCGTTCCGACGATCGACCCCGAACTCGGCGGCGCCGTCGGCTGGGACCACGAGAGCATCCGGAAAGGCGTCGAAGGCGTCTTCAACGTCCTGCGCGAGTACGGCTTCCTCGACGGGAGCGCCGAGATCGAGCCACAGACCCGGGCCGCCGGCTTCGAGCAGTACGGCTCGCCCGCTGGCGGCCTCGTCGACTTTCAGGTCGAGTTGGGCGAGCGCGTCTCGCCGGGTGACACGCTCTTTGTCGTCACGGACGCCTTCGGCACCGAGAAAGCCGACGTGACCGCCGATAGCAACGGCGTGTTCTGGCGCACGCGCCGGCTTCCGCAGGTCGCAACTGGGGAGTACGTCTGCTCTGTCGGCACTAACGTCGACAGTTACTGATGGTCGCGGATCTGCGCTGTCGCGAATGCGGACGCACGTACGCGGCCGCCGCTGGCGAACCGTGGCGCTGTGAGTGTGGCCACCCACTCGACTACGTCGAGCGTTCGCTTCCGGATCGGGAATCACCGCCGGCGCCGAGCGCGCTGGAACGGGGCTCCGGGCTGTGGTCGTTTCAGGAGTTCATTCCCGAGTCCCCGCTGGTGACGCTCGGGGAGGGTCGCACGCCGCTGGTCGACGCCGACGACTGGGACGCCCAGTTCAAACTGGAGTATCTCTTTCCCACGGGTAGTTTCAAGGATCGCGGCGCGACGACGACGCTCTCGCGGGCCGCCGCGCTGGGCGTCGAGAAGGTCGTCGAAGACTCCTCGGGCAACGCCGGCGCCGCCATCGCAACCTACGCCGCCCGCGCCGGTATCGAGGCCGACGTGTACGTTCCCGACGACGTCAAACAGTCCAAACTGGTTGCGATTCAGCGCGCTGGTGCCCGTCCCGTTCGCATCGAGGGCGACCGCGAAGCCGTCGCCGCGGCCTGCCGCGAGGCGGCCGACGACGAGGGGGTGTGGTACGCCAGCCACGCGTGGAACCCGGCGTTCTACGCCGGGACGGCGACGTTCGCCTACGAGGTCGCGGCCCAGCGCGACTGGACGGCCCCTGACGCCGTTGTGCTTCCACTCGGTCACGGAACGCTGTTTTTGGGCGCGTATCGGGGCTTCCGGGCGCTTCGTGAGGCCGGCTACGTCGATCGGATTCCCAGACTGCTCGCCGGGCAGGCCGCGGGGTACGCTCCGATCGCGGCCGAACTCCACGCCGACGACGCCGACGACGAGCCGGGCAACCGGCTGACGACGGCGCTCGACTCGGCCGAGGATGCGCCGACCAACGAGATCGCCGACGGGATTCAGATCGCCGAACCCGTCCGCGAGGCCCAGCTGTTCGACGCCATCGCGGACGCCGGCGGCGACGCCATCGCCATCTCGGGCGACGCCGTCGAGGGCGAACTCGATCGACTCCACCGCGCGGGCTTTTACGTCGAGCCGACCAGCGCGGTCGCTACCGCGGCGCTGCGCGAGTATCGGCGCCGCGACGTGCTCGCGCCCGGCGACGACGTTGTCGTGCCGCTGACCGGCAGCGGGATGAAGACGCTGTGACGCTCGAACAGGCCGCCGCACATCCCGGCGGCAGCCACGACGCCTTTGTATCCCCATCTCAAACGGTCGACCAATGAGTCGAGGCATCGGCGCGTTCGAGGCTGTCCAGTCTACCGTCCCGGACCAGCTAGCGATTTTCGTCGCGCTGGCGACGCAGCTTGCCGACGTGTGGTTCGTCAGCGTCGTGCTCGCGGTTCTGTACTGGTACGCTGACGACGATATCATCGACCGCGAGTCGGTCGCCGTCGTCGCCGGCCTAGCCCTCGGCGCGTTGGCGCTGGTCTACGCGCTCAAGTACACGTTTGCGCTTCCGCGACCGCCGACCCGGCTAGCCCAGCCCGAGCAGTATCCCGGTGCTCTCGAAGCGTTGTACGCCGCCACCGGCACCGCGAGCGGCTACGGCTTCCCCAGCGGTCACGCCGTCCTCTCGACGACGTTCTACGGGCTGCTCGCCCAGCGACTCTCGATTTTGTCGCGACGCCGACGCTACGGCGTCGCCGCGACGCTCGTGACGATCGTCTGCCTCTCTCGGGTCGTCCTCGGCGTCCACTTCCTCGTCGATGTCGTCGCGGGGGCCGCCCTCGGTATCGTCTACGTCAGCTCGACGTGGGAGCTTCTCGACCGAGTCGAACACCCAGCGACAGCAGCCTTCGGCATCGCCGCCGGCCTCGGGGCGCTCGCGGTCGTCGCCAGCGGCGTCGGCTTCGAGACCGTCGCGCTGCTCGGCGTCGGCCTCGCCGGCCTCGGCTGGCGGCTCGGACTGCGGCGGCGCGACGCCGCGGCGTCGCTGGCGTCGTAACTCACCGCGAAGAACGCTTCAGCGCTCGGGATGGATCGGCGCGTCGAAGCCGCCCCGAACGAGCGGCTTTGCCACCATCTTTTCCTTCGTCGGGTTGCCTCTCGTGGCTCGGCAACCGCTCCTCGCAAAAGCTGGGACAAAACGGCCGCGAGCGCAGAGCGCTCGCGGCGAACCGCGCCGCGGTGCGGCGCGGATGCCTCACCACTCGGGATGCGTCGGCGCGTCGAATCCGCCCCGAACGAGCGGTTTGGCCACGTGACGCCGCGCACAGGGCGGCACTTCGTACCAGCCAACTTCGAGGTCGCGCTCGATCGTCTGCTCGATCTTACTCGGTTTGCTCGTCTTGCAGTCTCGACACCGATACCCCTGATCGGCGCCGGCGCTTTTCATCGACCGGCTACACTCGGGGCAGTTCGGCGTCACGAGTTCGGTGTCGTCCAGTTCTCTGACGGCGAACTTCTCTAGCTTGAGCGTCTCGTCGCCGATCTCGCCACAGGCGGTGATCCGGTCGCCGACTCGGAGCGCACGCACCCGGTCGCGGAAGCGCTTGGTCGGTTCGAAGGCCGCACACTGGCGACGGGCGTCGCCCTCGGCAATCGTGAGAAAGACGTGGCCCCCCTCGCGCGTCTCGGGCGTATCGACGACCGTGCCATCGACCCGGTAGGATCGGCCCTCACGAACCGCTCCGAGATCAGCGTCGCGCAGGTGGGCGTCGGTACCCTGATTGGTGACGAACAGCTGTGTGGACTCGATCGGCTCGCTCTCGATGTCCTCAGCGACTGCGCGCACCGCGTCGGCGTCGTCGCCCCGGATGCCGTGGAGGATCGGCCCCGGCGCGCTGGGGACACAGACCGCTTGTCCCTCGACGCGGTCGACGGTGTCCCACGCCGCGGGGTACTGCTCGTCGGCCGCGTCGAACACCGAGTCGAAGTCGATCTCGCGGGGCGTCCCGCGGCGGTCGGCCTCGCGGTAGCTGACGTGCTCGTAGGTCCACTCCTCGAAGGCCGCCCACGCGCCGACGGCCGCCAGCGCGCCGATCTTTCCGCGGGCGTTCTTCCAGCCCGCGCTCTCGTAGCCCTCTCGGTCGATCAGCGCTTCGGCGTCGTCGATCTCGTGGTGATCTCGGACCGCTTCGCGGGCGAACCGAGCGACGGCGTCGGGTGCGCTCTCGGGGTCGTGATCGGCGACGACCAGCCCGGGGTTCGTCCGGGGGTCGTCGACTTCGGCGCTGTCGGCGATCAGTTCGCGGGCGATCTCGAAGCCGCGATCGGGCTCGATGTCCGTATGGACCGCCAGCGCGGCGTTGCCTCTGGTCTTGTGCTCGACGGCGGGGTTCAGACGCACGAGCAGAACGCGCTCGACAGTGCCGCCGGCGGCCTCGACCCGTCGGGCGACGCGACTGGCGGCGTAGGTGGTACACATCCCGCGTTCACGGGAGTCGGTGTCGTCGAGCCCGATGACCGTCATCGGCGTCCCGTAGGCGGGTCGGACTAACCAGTGTTGCGCCTTCGGCGCGGCACGGGCTGGCGGTCGGCGTCGCGGCTCTGGCCACCGCAACTTCGGCGCCGCCCCTCCGCCTGCCGCAACTTCGGCGTCGGGACGCCGTTTTTGCCGCTGCGACGCCACACTTCGGGTATGGCGACGACGTACCGCTGCCCCTGCGGCGCGACGCTGCGCTATCGGCAGGACCTCCACAAGGAACCAGGCACCGTGACCTCGACGTGGAAGTGCAAGGACTGCGGGACGCCGGTGCCCGGGCAGATCGCCCAGCGGCTTCGACACCAGCACCCCTCCTGAGCGTCGCTCGGGTCCGGTCTATTCGTCCGAGAGCGATGCCGTCGCCGCGACTTTGACGCTACCGACGGTCGCCTCCGAGACGGCGTCGCCGGCCTCGTAGAACTGGCTCCCGTCTTCCTCTGCGATGATGTAGGCGGTGTGCAGCCCCGAGACGCCGCGAGCGTCACCCAACTCGACAGTGAGTTGTTCGCCGTCGAACCCGCTCACGTCGCCGGCGCCGGCGACGATCCGGTCGTCGCCGCTCCGGTAGGTCACGAGCACGAAGTGTGCGTCGGGTGCAGTCGCCGTCAGCGTCACCGATCCGTTGCCGGCCGACTGGTCCGCGAAGGTAACGTCGACCGACCGCTCGGCGTCGGGCTCGGAGACGGTCGCCGTCTCCGAGGCCGTCACCACGTCAGCCGTCTGCTCTGAGAGCCGATCGCCCGGGACGTAGAACTGGCTGCCGTCGTCGTTGGCCAGCACGTGGGCCGTGTGCTCGCCGGGGACGCCGCTCTGGTCGACCACGTCGACGGTCCGCGTCGAGCCGTCGAGGTTGCTGGTGTCGTCGGCGCCGGCGACGATCTGTTCGTCCCCGCGCGGGTAGGTCACGAGCACGAAGTGGTCGTCCGGCGTCGTAAGTTCGAGACTCACCGCCCCGCGGTAGAGTGCTTGGTCCTCGAAGGTCACGCCGGTCTCGGCCTCGTCGCCCTGTCCGGACACGAAGGCGGTGTCGGCGTCGACGACGCCGTCGATCGCAACCGGCGAGAGCGTCTCGCCGGCCTCGTAGTCTCCGCTGTCGGCGTCGACGAGGTGGGCGGTGTGGGCGCCGGGAACGGCGCCGGCGTCTGCAATCTCGACCGTGACTGGCTCGGCGTCGAGGTCGTTCGCATCGGCGGTGCCCGCGACGACCCGGTCGCCGTCGTCACCGTAGGTCACCAGCAGCGTGTACTCGCCGGGCGTCGTGACCGTTGCCTCCACCGTATCGTTCTCGACGGGCTGGTTGTCGAAGCTCACGGACGGCTCTGTCTCGTCGGCTGTCTCGTCGGTGGGGCCGGACGACGGCGCCGTCGTCTCCGGGCCGTCTGTGTCGTCCGAATCGTCGCCCGACGACAGGACACCGCTGCCCACCGCAATCCCCGCCACTCCGACCCCGGCGACGCCGAGACCGCCCAGCACGGTTCGGCGGCCGATCGACCGCCCGCTGTCGGCGTCCGCATCAGTGGTGGTCTGCTCGTCGTCCTCGTCGCCGTCGAACAGCACTGAGTCGGACGGCACCTCGCTCGGTAGTTCCTCGTCGTTGCTCGCGTGTCCGTTCGATCCGCCCTCCGGGGTGTCGCCGTCGGTCGAGTCCATTCTATTGGCGATATATTCAACTCAAACAAAAAGTAAAACTTTCGTATATATTGTTTATCGAAGATTCTGGGCGTATCAATGTACGTCGTGATAGTTCGGGAATTATCTCCGCTCGTGGATCGAGTCGCGCCGCTACGGCTCGACGCCCTCGTCGGACAGAATCTCGGCGACGATGTCCTCGACCCGTTCGAGAACGACCTCCGGCGATCGGGTGGCGTCGACCCGGACGAACCGACCGGGATCGGACTCGATCAGGTGTTCGTAGTTCTGGCGCACGCGAGCGAGATACGAGTCCCGTTCGAACTTGTTGGTCTTCCCGCTTCGGCGGGCGGCCGTCTCGGCGTCGATGTCGAGATAGATCGTGTAGTCCGGCGGCCGCGTGAAGGGCTCGTGGATTCCCCGCACGTACTCCATCGGACTCGGGACCGTTCCCTCCAGCGTGGCGCCCTGATAGGCGTACCGGGAGTCGGAGTAGCGATCCGAGATCACCAACTCGCCCCGGTCGAGTGCCGGTCGAATCGTCTCGGCGAGATGGGCGGCGTGGTCGGCCGTATACAAGAAGAGCTCGGCCAGCGAGTCGGCGTCGTCGTCGTCGATCGAGCGTTGGACCGCCTCGCCGTACCACGTGTTCGTCGGCTCGCGGGTGAAGACGGCGTCGGGGTACACGTCCTGTAGCGCCTCCCAGACGGTCGTCTTTCCACTGCCGTCGATCCCTTCGAGCGTGAGCAGCATGCCTCCCGATTTTGCCCCCCGGATCAACTGTCTGTCGGAGAGCGGTCGGCACGAGGAGTTCAGAACTCTCTGGCCGACTGCCGGTCTGGGCCGGCAGACGGGGCGCTCGCCGCCTGCCTGTGACGACACTCTACGATACGTCCGCCTCGCTCACCTTTATGCTCGTGCGAACATACCTCTGAACTATGAACGTTCTCGTCGTCGGTGGAACGGGCTTTATCGGTCAGAACCTCTGTGTCGAACTACACGACCGCGGCCACGACGTGACGGCGCTCGCACGCAATCCCGGCGACGCCGAGTTTCCCGACGGCGTCGAGACGGTCTCGGGCGACGTGACCGCCTACGACTCCATCGAGGGCGCTTTCGAGGGACAAGATGTCGCCGTCAACCTCGTCGCGCTGTCGCCGCTGTTCCAGCCGTCCGGCGGCGCAAGCCACGAGAAAATCCACCTCGGCGGCACCGAGAACGTCGTCGACGCCGCCGAAGAGCACGGTGTCGATCGCTTGGTCCAGATGAGCGCGCTCGACGCCGATGCCGAGGGTGCCACCGCGTACCTACGCGCGAAGGGACAGGCCGAGCAGGTCGTCCGCGACGCAGCGCTGGACTGGGTGATCGTCCGCCCGTCGGTCGTCTTCGGCGACGGCGGCGAGTTCGTCCCCTTCACCAAGCAGTTGACGACGCCCTACGTCACCGGTCTCCCCGGCGGCGGCAAGACGCGGTTCCAGCCGATCTGGGTCGGCGACCTCGTGCCGATGCTCGCCGACTGCGTGGGCGACGACGACCGCGCCGGCGAGACCTACGAGATCGGCGGGCCCGACGTGCTGACGCTCGCGGACGTGGCGAAACTCGCCTACGAGGCTGAGGGAAAGTCTCTACGCATCCTCCCGATTCCGATGGCGCTGGCTTCGGTGGGCCTGACGGCCGCCGGACCGCTACCGTTCATTCCGATGGGGCCCGATCAGGCGCGCTCGCTCCGGATGGACAACACGGTCGTCGAGAACGACGCGACGGCCTTCGGCGTCGATCCGTCGGACCTCACCACTCTCAGCGAGTACCTCGGATTGGCGTGAGCCGCGACTGACTTCGAGCAGCGCATTGGCGGGCGCGTGCGAGCGTCGACGGTCGGGGCGCCCCGGCGAAGGCGGCCGCCGTATTTAAAACCGGAGCGGCGTCTTGTTTTATATGGCACACCTACCGGTACTAAAGCAACCCCTTCTAGTACCCGGCGGCACTCCAGTAACTCGACGTAGTCTTGCGATTCGTAGTTTCCAGTAACGTGCGCTTTACCACCCCCATCACAAGGCTTATATTCTTAATGACTCTGTTCTCATGCCAACGGAGACCCGGATACTAACTATGAAACTGGCGATGATCGGCTTCGGACAGGCGGGTGGGAAAATCGTCGACAAGTTCCTCGAGTACGACGAACGCACCCACAGCGGGATCGTCCGGTCTGCAGTGGCGGTCAACACCGCCAAGGCGGACCTGATGGGGTTAGAGAAGATCCCCGAGGAGAATCGCGTACTGATCGGACAGTCCCGCGTGAAGGGACACGGCGTCGGCGCGGACAACGAACTCGGCGCCGAGATCGCCGAGGAGGACATCGACGAGGTTCAGGGTGCGATCGACAGCATCCCCGTCCACGAAGTCGACGCCTTCCTGATCGTCGCCGGGATGGGCGGCGGCACCGGCAGCGGCGGCGCGCCGGTCATCGCCAAGCATCTCAAGCGGATCTACACCGAGCCCGTCTACGGGCTGGGCGTCCTGCCCGGCAGCGACGAAGGTGGCATCTACACGCTCAACGCCGCCCGCTCGTTCCAGACGTTCGTCCGCGAGGTCGACAACCTGCTCGTGTTCGACAACGACTCGTGGCGCCAGTCCGGCGAGTCCGTCGAGAGCGGCTACGAGGAGATCAACGACGAGATCGTCAAGCGCTTCGGTATCCTCTTTGGCGCCGGCGAGGTCGGACAAGGCGACGAGGTCGCAGAAAGCGTCGTCGACTCCTCGGAGATCATCAACACGCTCTCTGGCGGCGGCGTCTCGACGGTCGGCTACGCCCGCGAGGAAGTCGAAAACAGCGGCGGCGACGGCGGCCTGCTCTCCCGGTTCACCGGCGGTGAGGACGATCAGGTCGACACCGCCCACACGACAAACCGGATCACCAGTCTCGTGCGTAAGGCCGCTCTCGGCCGACTGACGCTGCCCTGCGAGATCGACGGCGCCGAACGCGCGCTGTTGGTTCTCAGCGGCCCGCCCCAGCACCTCAACCGGAAGGGAATAGAGCGCGGCCGGAAGTGGCTCGAGGAGCAGACCGGCAGCATGGAGGTCCGCGGCGGCGACTACCCGGTTCCGGACTCGAACTACGTCGCCAGCGTCATCCTGCTGTCCGGCGTCACCAACGTCCCCCGCATCAAGGAGCTCCAGCAGGTCGCCATCGAGGCACAGGACAACATCGAAGAGATTCGCCAGGAAAGCGACGATAATTTAGAGACGTTAGTCGAAGATGACGACGATGAACTCGAACCACTATTCTAAGCTCGGAACGCTCCTCCTCGTTCTGGCGGTCGCGTTCGCCGCGGTCTCGCCAGCCGCGGCGGCGGCGTCCGTCGAGGCCGATGGGGTCCCCGAAGAGGCACAGGTCGGTGAAGAAGTAACTGTCACGTACACGCTATCGGATCTCTACGCCGGCCAGACGCCGTCCGAGTGGACGCTGCAGGGCGAGACGAACCTGACGAACGCCAGCTGGACGGTCACGGCCTACGGCGTCGACGGCGATCAGGTCGCCGATTCGGAGAACTACGGCGGTAGCTCCTTCGAGTACGCCGTCAGCTCCAATCAGGACATGGACGAACTCGAAGTGGTCGTCACCGGCACCGTCCCCGAGGTCTCCGAGTGGAGCTACGAGCCCGAGGAGCAGTTCCTCGTGACCGGCTTCACCGAACTCCGCGACGGCGGCGGCCAGACCGAGATCGACAGCTATCAGGCTCACCACTACACGGCTGACAGCCAAGAGGCTCGGCAGGCCATCGAGGACGCCGAGGCGGCTATCGAGGACGCAGAGAGCAACGGCGCCGACGTCTCCGACGCGCAGGGATCGCTCGACAACGCGATCGGCTTCTACGAGAACGGCGACTTCGACCGGGCCGTCCAGAACGCCAACGACGCGGCCGATCAGGCCCAAAGCTCCCAGTCCAGCGCCCAGACCCAGAGCATGCTGCTGTACGGCGCGGCCGGACTGGTCGGACTGCTCGTGCTGGGCGGCGGCGGCTACCTGCTCTACCAGCGCCAGCAGGACGACTACGACAAACTCGGCTAACTCCGGAACGCCCTTTTTCCCGCCTCTCGAACCGACGGCCATGCGCGCCGTCGTGCCGTTCGATGCCGACCGTCCGAAGACTCGCCTCGCCGACGTGCTCGACGAGCGCGAGCGCTCGACACTCGCTCGCGCGATGCTCGCGGACGTGCTGGCGGCGGTCCGTGCGGCCGGCGGCGAGCCGACGGTGCTCTCGACGGCGCCAGTCGATGTCGACGCGCCCGTCCGGGTCGACGATCGGGCGCTGACGCCGGCGGTCAACGACGCGCTCGCCGACGCCGGCCCCGACCGTCCTGTCGCCGTCGTGATGGCCGATCTCGGGCTTGCGACCGGCGACGCGTTGGCCGATCTGTTCGACGCCGACGGCGAGGTCGTGATCGCCCCCGGGCGCGGCGGCGGGACGAACGCGCTCGCCGTCGGCCACCCCGAGTTTCGCGTCGACTACCACGGGCTGTCCTATCGGGATCACCGCCGGATCGCCGAGGCGGCCGGCGCCAGCGTCTCGGTCGTCGACTCCCAGCGGCTCTCGACGGACATCGACGAGCCCGCCGATCTCGTCGAGTTGCTGTTGCACGCCGACGGCCGGGCGACCGCGTGGCTACGGGACGCCGGCTTCGAACTCGCCGTCGAGGACGGCCGGGCCGACGTAGTGCGTTCGCGCTGATCGACCGGTTGGCGGCGCCGCGGCGGTGTTGTGAGATGCCGATGGTGCCACGGCGTCACGACGCCGCTGCCCGTGCCGGAGGTCGAACCCTTATCAGGGAGCGCGTACTGGTTCCGATGATGATTCCAGGGGCCGACGAGTACGACATCGACGTGCAGATCGCGGATGCCGACGTGGCGTCACTGCTCGACGTTGGCCCCGATGACGTTGATCCGGCCGGCGAACTCTCCTTCGCTCGGAACGTGTTCGTCCCGCTGACGACCGCGTGCCGGTACACCTGCACCTACTGCACCTACTTCGATCCGCCGGGCGAGGCGACGCTGATGAGCACCGATGAAGTCCGTGAAACCCTCCGGATGGGCGCCGATGCGGGCTGTACGGAGGCGCTGTTTACCTTCGGCGACGACCCCGACGACCGCTACGAACGCATCCACGCTCAGTTGGACGAGTGGGGCCACGACTCGATCCACGAGCATCTCCGGGCGGTCTGCGAGATCGCGCTGGAGGAGGGCCTGCTTCCCCACAGCAACCCCGGCGACCAGACCCGCGAGCAGATGGCGACGGTCGCCGATGTCAACGCCAGCATGGGCGTGATGCTGGAGACGACCGCCGATGTCGACGCCCACGCCGGCCCACGTCGCAAGAATCCCGGCCAGCGGCTCAACACGATCAAAAACGCCGGCGAGCTGTCGGTGCCCTTTACGACCGGGATCCTCGTCGGTCTCGGCGAGGACTGGCGGGATCGCGCTGAGAGCCTGCTTGCGATCCAGCACATGCACGAGCGCTACGGTCACGTGCAGGAGGTAATCGTCCAGCCCGTCGTCGAGAACGAGCGCTGGAGCGGCGGGACGCCGGACCGCGACACGATGCGTCGGGTCGTCGCCATGGCGCGGGCGGCCCTGTCCGAGGAAATCTCCGTGCAGGTACCGCCGAACCTCGCGCCGGCCCGCGAACTGGTCGACTGCGGCATCGACGATCTCGGCGGCGTCTCGCCGATCACGGACGATTACATCAACCCCGACTACGAGTGGCCGGCGCTCCGCGAGTTAGAGGCCGTCGCCGACCACGGCGACGTGCCACTGCGCGAGCGCCTGCCGGTCTACGAGCGATTTCTCCCCGAAGAGCTACGAACCGACGATTTCACGGGCGAACCGGCGCCCGGCGACGACTGGCTCTCGCCGACGATCCGGGACGCCATCGCGGCGCAAAACGACGCCGGACGCCGGTATCGCGGCGTGCTCGACGGCGCGCCGGTGCCCGCGGACGACTGAGGATCGCGGGAGCGCCATTTTCGGCGTCCGGACGCCGATGCTGCGACGCCTCAATCGTCGCTCGCCGGCATCGGTTCGCCGTGCTGGATGTCGGTGCCGAGCACGTCGAGGAACTCGGAGATCCACTCGACGTGATCGGTGAACACCCGACCGGTCACCAAGTTACCGTCGACCGTGACGCCGTCGTGCCACTCGCCGCCGCCGGACTCGACCTCGGCTCTGACCGCCGGGTAGGAGGTCAGCGCTCGCCCTTCGATCACGCCCGCTGCGTTGAGTAGCTGGGGCGCGTGACAAAGCGCCGCGACCGGTTTGTCTTCCTCGAAGAAATGCTGCACGCAGTCGATCACGCCGTCGTAGGTCCGGAGATACTCCGGCGCCCGTCCGCCGGGGATGACGAGGCCGTCGTACGACTCGGCGTCGATGTCGTCGAACGTCGCCGACAGCTCGAACGTGTGGCCCGGCTTCTCGCTGTAGGTCTGTTCGCCTGTGAAGTCGTGGACCGCGGTGACGACGGTGTCGCCTGCGTCCTTGTCCGGGCAGACGGCATCGACATCGTGCCCGACCGTCTGTAGCGCCTGATACGGAACGATTACTTCCCAGTCCTCCACGTAGTCGCCGACGAGCATGAGCAGGTCGTGTGCCATGGGTGCGCTCAGGCTAGTCGTCCACGACCGCGACAAAATGCGTTCGCCCCTGCGGCGTCGCCTCCTCGTCGGCCGTGACGACGCCGCTAGTCGTCGGCCGCCGCGGAGCCGTCGGCGTCCTGCGACGTACGCTCGAACAGCGGCGTCCCGTCGGCACGCGGGCCGAGCGTCGGTCCGAACGGCGCGTCCTCGGGGTCGATCCGGCGGCGCTGTCGGTAGTCAGTCGATCGCTCGACCGGCACCCGCCCGATCGACTCGATCATCTCGACGTACTGGGCGAACGTCCGTACCTCGCCGTAGTCGCCGCCGGCGCGCTTGGTGATCTCCTCGGAGAGGATCGTCCCCATGAAGTCGTCGGCGCCGCAGTTGAGCAGCTTCAGCCCGTGTTCGTCGCCGTATTTCACCCACGAGGACTGGATATGCTCGATGTTGTCGAGGAACAGCCGGCCGACGGCGACCATCAGTTCGTCCTCGTCGCGCGACGCGCCGCCCTCGACGAGTCCCTGCTCGTACAGCGGCGTGTTCTGGTGGATAAACGATAGCGGAACGAACTCCGTGATCGCGCCCGTCCGGTCCTGTAGTTCGCGGATCCGCTGCAGGTGGAGCGCCCGGTGGGCCTCGTTCTCGACGTGGCCGTACATGATCGTCGCGGTCAGGTCCAGCCCGGCCGCCGCGGCGCCTTCCATCGCCGCCATCCACTCGTCGGTGTCGATCTTGCCCGGGCAGATCACGTCGCGGACCTCCTCGACGAGGATCTCGGCGGCCGTCCCCGGCGCGCTGTCGAGGCCGGCCTCGCGCAGGCGCCGGTACACCTCCTCGTAGCTCCAGTCGGTCCCGCGCTTCGCGTGGTCGGCCTCCTCCGGCGTCATCGAGTGGACGTGGACGCCGCCGACGCTCATCGCCTCGATCTGGTCGACGTACGTTCCCGGACTGGTTTCGTAGTCTTCGGGCGGCCGGTAGTTGATCTCGTTGGGGTTCTCGGCGGCGTCTAGAATCCCGCGGTGCTCGTCGTCGAGCGCGAACGCCGGGTGGAGGCCCGAGACCGAACAGACCTCGTAGATGCCCATGTCGAGGGCCTCCTCGACGATCTGCCGGGACTCGTCGGGCGTCTTCGTAAAGCCCGGATTCTCGCCGTCGTACTCGGTCTCGAAGCGCTGGGCGGCGTCCTTGAAGTTACAGAACTTGCAGCCGACGTTACACGCCGTCGTGACGTTGTTGTTGAGGTTGGCGACGAACGTCACCTCCTCGCCGACCACCTCGGCGCGGCGTCGATCCGCGGCCTCTAACACCCGCTCTTTGCGTCGTCGGTCGATCCCCTCCGCGTCCGTGCCGGTCGTCAGCAGCTCGATCGCGTCGTCGACCGTCAGGCGCTCGCCGTCGCGGGCCTTCGCCAGCGCGTTCTCGAACGACTGGTCGGTCTCGGGGACGTGTTCGAACTCGATCTCCCCGGCATCCGGTACCGATCCCTGCCCCTCGTCCATCACGTCACCACCCACGCGCCGCCCGTAAAAGTCTCCGGGGATACCGGCTAGGATCGGTTCTTTTTCGATTCGGCGTCGGCGCCGTGTGGGGTCCCTGCCACCTCCGACCGCCTCGCTCGAAACTTCGGCAGGTACATAGGCCGTCGATTCGGCAGTCCAACCATGACGAGCGTCAAGGAGTTCCGCGTCGAGGACGCCCCCTCGGCCGAGGAGCTCGGCCGCGGCGCGTTCCGCTTTACCGACGACTACTCTGTGTTCGACTGGGGGAAGATGCCCGACGAGATCCCCGAGAAGGGCCAGAGCCTCTGTGCGATGGGCGCGTTCAACTTCGAGCTACTGGAGGCAGACGGCGTCCCGACCCACTACCGCGGCGTGGTCCCGGAGGGCGAGGACGAACCGATCCCGCTCGACGAGGCCGACGACGCACCGCGCGAGATGGCCATCGACCTGACGCAGGTGCCCGACCTGCCCCACGACGGTCGAGACTACGACTACGACGCCTACCACGCCGAGGCGGGCGAGAACTACCTCGTCCCCCTCGAAATCGTGTTCCGGAATCGAGTGCCGGTGGGGTCGAGTCTGCGCAGCCGAACCGACCCCGCCGACCACGGCCTCGATCTCGATTCGTGGCCCGACGAACCGGTCGATCTGGACGAGCCGGTCGTCGAGTTCTCCACGAAGTACGAGGAGTCCGACCGCTATCTCACTCGGGAGGAAGCCGACCGTATCGCCGGCGTGGCGTCGATCGAGGACCTCGACGCCACGGCCCGCGAGGTGAACCGGATCGTCACCGAGCGCGCCGCCGAGGCCGATCTGACCCACGAGGACGGCAAGATCGAGTGTCTCTACTATCAGGGCGAGATCCGCGTCGCCGACGTGGTCGGGACGTTCGACGAGAACCGCTTTTCGTACGAGGGCCAGCAGCTCTCGAAGGAGGTCATCCGCCAGTACCACAAGCGCACCCAGCCCGACTGGGTCGACGCGGTCGGCGCCGCCAAAGAGCGCGCCAAAGACGAGAACGTCGCCGACTGGCGCCCGCTCTGTGAAGTCAAGCCCGAATCGCTCGACGACGACGTGATCGGGGTCGCTCGCGACATCTACGCCGCAGGGACGAACGCCTACACCGGCCGGGACTTTTTCGACGCGCCGGATCTCGACGCCGCCGTCGCCGCGGCGCGGGACCTCTGATCGGCCGCGCTGGGACCTCTCCGCTCGCGTGGCGAATTTTGCGCCGCCGGCCGAAATGCAATCCTTATAGTGTGCCAGCCCCCTCCGTGGGAACAAATGGTAGACCCGACTTCGGATCTCGGAGAGGACGTGGACGAAGACGACGCGCCCGAGTGTGCCGTCTGTGGCGACCCGATCGTCGAGAACCGGGACCACGTCGTCCGGTCGTGGATCGAGGACGACGAAGTCCAGCATCGACACTTCTGTAGCGACGAGTGCGAAGCCGAGTTCGACGCCGAACACTGACCGCCTGTTCTCTGCGCTACTCGGCCGTAGCGATCAGCAGGAACGTCTCCGGCCGGACCGCTTCGTGGTCGATCTCGAAGCCGGCTTCGCCGAGCGCTTCCGACGCCTCGCGCGCGCTGAAGCGCTCGTCAACCGGCGGGCCGTGCTCACCTGACCCGGTCGCCGCCCAGTCGACGATCACGAGGCGGCCGCCCCGGCCGAGCACCCGGTGGAGTTCCTCCAGCGCCGCCGGCGTTGCGAACTCGTGGTAGGTCATCGTCGAGAACGCGGCGTCGAGCGCGTCGTCCTCAAGCGGGAGGTCGCCCACGTCCGAAGTCACGAGATCGACGTTCTCGGGGACGCCTTTCTCACGGTAGTGGTCGTGCATCGCCTCTTGCACGTCGACGGCGTAGACCTGCCCCACTCGCGGGGCGACCTCGTCGGTGTAGAAGCCGGTGCCGCTGCCCAGATCCGCGACGGCGCCGTCGGCGTCGGGGGCGAGCGCCCAGACCAGTTCCTCGGCAGAGAGGAACTGGTATCGACTCGCCGCGTCTTCGAGTTTCTCGGCTCTGGACGCGTCGAACGTGTGATGTCCCATGTTAGAGGTTCCCGAATGCTTCGTCGACCAGTTCGCCCGTTTCGGCGATGATGTCTGCCATCTCGTCGTCGTCGGGCGCCATGCCGACGAGTCGCGCGATGCGCATGATCGAGACGTGATAGACGCGCTGCTGGCCGGGTTCTTCCTCCCAGATGACGACGTTACAGGGGAACAGACCGCCCATCTTCTTGTCGGTCGCGTCGAGCGCGCGGTCGGCAACGGCGGGGTTGCACGCGCCCAGCACGTAGTAGGGATCCCGGCCGGCGTCGACTTTCTCGTTGAGCATCTCCGAGGGCGAGAACTCCGTGGCGACGCCGAAACCGGCGTCGGTGAAGGCCTCGCGGACGTGTTCGATGGCTTCCTCGTGGTCCATCTCCAGCGTCGTCTGTTCGGCGCCGATGTCGTCGGGGTCGATCTGCGCAGGGTCGATAGGGAGCGTCATTCGTGCGGAATATTGTGCTCATTAAGAAAAACTCTTTCGACGCATCGCGTTCCTGCCGGCTGTGGGGCGTGCCAGCCCACTCCGCCTGCGGTGCTCGGTCACGTCGTCCAACTCCGGGCGCGATACCCGCCACGTCGTCCGGCCGGCTGTCGATGGTGACGCCGCGGCACGACAGGCGCATTGGGGGCGGTTCGGTCCGTTCGGCTTCGGTCGACGGTATTGTGTGGTGTATGAACAACAACTAAGTTCGAGCGTCACTAACGTCGGGACGATGGCCGAAGACATCGAGGAGATCCGGAAACGGAAGATGGAGGAACTCCGCAACCGAACCGAGGGCGGCGACGCCGAAGCAGCCCAACGGCAACTGACAGAGCCGATGTCGGTCGACGGGAAGGCCGAACTCAACGAGACCGTTACCAAACACGATGTCGTGCTGGCCGACTTCTACGCCGACTGGTGTGGCCCCTGCAAGATGATCGAACCGGTCGTGAAGGGCATCGCACGGGACACCGACGCCGTCGTGGCGAAGGTCGATGTCGACGCCAACCAGCAACTCGCCGGCGAGTACGGCGTCCGCGGCGTCCCGACGCTCGTGCTGTTTGCCGACGGCGAGCCGGTCGAACGCCTCTCGGGGATGCAAGACGACGCCCAACTCCGGAATCTGGTCCAGAGTTACACGTAGCGCGGCCGTCCCCGAGTCACCACAACACCCATCAGACGAGAGAGTAATCGTGTACGTAGATGGACGGCAAGAGCAATATTACTCGTCGTCGCGCCCTCCTCGCCGGCGGCGGCACGGTGGCGTTTGGCGGCGGCGTCGCGTATCTCGCGTCGCGCTCGGGATCGAGCGATTCGGAGTACGTCCCCGCCACGTTTCACGAGAGCGACGGGACCAGCGGCTTCGGCGTCGAACTCGCCGGACGACCGATCGCCGGCGAGCGCGACGCCACAGTTGATCTCTACTACTGGACGGACTACCTGTGTCCTTTCTGCAAGAAGTTCGAGACCGAGACGCTCCCGCAGATCGGTCGGAACTATCTCGACACCGGCGACGTGCGGCTGGTGATGCTGTCGTATCCGAACATCGGGCGGTACTCGATGCCGGCGTCGGTGTGGGGGCGGTGCGTCTGGGCGCAGGCAGCCGACACCGAGCCCGAGGCGTTCTGGCGCTGGCACGGCGCGGCCTTCGACGAACAGGCCGAATCCGGAACGGGCTGGGCCGACGAGGTGACGTTCGCCGGCGTCACCGAGCAGACCGACGGCGTCGATCTCGCCGCCGTCGAGGACTGTCGCGCGAACCGTGGCGAGTCGATCCGCGAGAGCATCTCCGTCGATCTCGAAACCGGCCGCTCCGCCGGGCTCCGCGGGACGCCGGGGTTCGTGATCTACAACCGGCAGTCCGACGCGGCCGGCAAGCTGGTCGGCGCACACCCCTACGAGAACTTCGCAGATGCCATCGATCAGGTGCTACAGTCGTGATCGGTGACCGGGCTGGGACCGTGCGCGACTGGGCCGGCGATCTGCGCGCCGCGCTCGCGTACCCGCTCACGTCGGACGGCCGATTGCTGCTGGCCGGCGTCGCCACGGCCGCGACGTACGCCGTGCTCGTGTTGAGCACGTTCCCGCAGTTCACCCTCCAGCTACTCGCGCGTGACCTGACCGACCTCGGCTACGCCGTCGCGGAACTCACCCGCGAACTGTACCTGAGCACCGGCTGGATCGGACTGGTGCTCGTCGCCGCCTACGCGGTGCTGACCGGCGTCGCGGCGACAAACGCGCTCGCGCTGGTTCGCCGCACCCGCCGACGCGGGGCGTCGACGCTCGTCGGCGTCCTGCCGGGCCTGCTGGCGGCCGGCTGTGCGAGCTGTGGCGCCGGCGTGCTCGGCGCGCTCGGCTTCGTCGGCGCGATGGCGGCGCTCCCGTTCGACGGGAACTTGCTCCGCGTCGGCGGCATCGCTCTGCTGCTCTTTTTCCTCGGGCGGGCGGGCGATCCGCGAACGTGCTCGATCGGGGAGGTGGCGACGTGACGGCGCCGCGGCGCGCCCGGCTGCTCCGAAGCGTCGGCGTGAGCGTCGGCGTCTTCGTGCTGTTCGGGACGGTGACCGGGCTCCTGCCGAACCCGATCTACGTTCGGATGGTCGACCGGACGCCGGCGGACTACCTGTTTCTCGTCGCCACGGCCGCGTTCGCCGGGGCGTTCGTCTACCAGCGCTCGCTGGCCGACGAGCCGTTCGGGGACCGACTCGCCGCGGGCGGCGTGGTCGGCGGCTTTCTCGCTTTCGGCTGTCCGATCTGTAACGCGGTGTTGCTCGCGCTGTTTAGCTCGTCGGCGCTCATGACGCACTTCGATCCGCTTCGACCGGCGCTGGGCGCGGTCAGCGTCGCGGTGTTTGCGGCGCTCCTGTACTACCAGCGGCGCCGCTGCGAGGCCTGCTGAGACTGGGGCCGCACCGTCGACGACCCAAAAACACATCAGGGATTCGTCCGAACTGACGGACGACGATGACTGGTTCCGACGTGGCTGCCGATGGCGGCGTGGACGCCGATACGGACGCCGACGCGAGTTCCGACTCCGAATCGGCGCCGCCGTGGGGTTTGCTCGGCGCCGGGGGTGCGCTAAGCCTCTGTTGTCTCTTCGCGGCGCCATCGGCCAGCGGGGTTGCCGGCGGCGCGGCGGCTGCCGGCGGCGCGGCGGCTGCTGCCGGTAGCAGCCTCACCCAGATTCTGGTGACGGTGCTGACCGTCGCCGCCATCGGCGCCGTCGTTCGCTTCCGGCTCTCCGCAGGCTCCGCCGAAGCCTGAGCCGGCCGCGGCCGTCGCCGTGGACCGCCCGCCGACTTTTCCGCCCGAGAGCCCACGGCCCCGTAGCAGTATTGTGCGGTCCGGGAAATACTTTTGGCGCTACCCGTCCAACGATAGCGTATGAGCGACACCTTCGTCGTCGTCGGCGGGGACGCCGCGGGGATGAGCGCCGCGAGCAAGGCTAAGCGCGAGGACCCGGACCGCGAGGTGATCGTCTTCGAGAAGGGCGAGTGGGTGTCCTACGCGGCCTGTGGCATGCCCTACTACGTCAAGGGGGATGTCGAGGAACTGGACGACTTGGTCGCCGTGACGCCCGAGGAGTTCCGCGAGGAGCGCGATGTCGGCCTGCGGACGGGCCACGAAGTCGTCGAAATCGACCCCGAGGCCGAACGCGTCACCGTCGAGGACGGGGACGAGACGTTCGAGCAGTCCTACGACGACCTCCTCGTGGGAACGGGCGCGAGCGCGATCGAACCGCCCTTCGACGGGTTGGACCTCGACGGCGTGTTCACCATCCACGACATGGACGAGGCCGACGCCATCGAGGACTACGTCACCGAACGCTCGCCAGACACCGCGGCGATCGTCGGCGGCGGTTACGTCGGCGTCGAGATGGCCGAGGCGCTATCGGCCCGTGGGGTCGACGTGAGCCTCTACGAGATGTTACCCCACGTCCTCCAGCCGTTCGGCGACGCCGTCGCCGAGGCTGTCGAAGACCACCTGCGCGGACAGGGTGTCGATCTGCATCTTAACACGGCCGTCTCCGGCTTCGACGGCGAGGGCGCGGTCGAACAGGTCGTCCTCGACGACGACACGCACGCTGCCGAGATTGCGGTGGTCGGCGTCGGAGTCGCCCCGAACACTGACCTTGCCGCCGACGCCGGCCTCGAACTGGGCGAGACCGGCGCCGTCGCAACCGACGATTACGGTCGCACCAACTACGAGAACGTCTACGCCGCCGGCGACTGCGCCGAGGCGCGCCACGTCGTGACCGGCGACCCCGACCACGTCCCGCTGGCGCTGACGGCCAACCGCGCCGGACGCGCGATCGGCCAGACCGTCACCGGCGATCCGACGCCGGTCGGCGACATCGCTGGCACCGCAATCGTCAAAGCGTTCGAGTTGGGCGCCGCCAGAACCGGAGTCGTCGACGAGGAGCGCGCCCGAGACGCCGGGTTCGATCCCGTCTCGGTCACCGTCTCGGCGCCGACGCGGGCCCACTACTACCCCGGCGGCGACGACCTCACCGTCACGCTACTGGCCGATCGGGCGTCGGGCGAGCTGCTGGGCGGTAGCGTCGTCGGCCGCGAAGGGGCAAAGCGGATCGACACGGTCGCCACGGCGCTCACCTCGGGGATGACGGTGAGCGAGCTTCGGGACGCCGACCTCGCGTACGCGCCGCCGTTCAGCCCCGTCTGGGATCCCGTGCTCACGGCGGCGAAAGTGCTCGGCGGGAAACTCGACCGGGAATGAGCGACGCCCCCGTCGCGTACGTCCGCGAGCGCCGCGAGGAACTGGTCGACCTCGCGCTCGACTTGCTGGCGATCGACACGACGAACCCCCCCGGAGAGACGCGCGAGGCCGTCGCCGCGATCGAGCGGTTTCTCGATCCCCTCGGCGTCGATGTCGAGCGGTTCGCGGTCGATCCGGCCAAGCCCAACCTCCTCGTGCGGGTCCCCGGCGCCGCCGACCGGACGCTGCTGTACGAGGGACATCTCGACACGGTCCCGTTCGACGCCGACGCGTGGGCCCGCGACCCGCTCGGCGAGCGCGCCGACGGCCGCGTCTACGGCCGCGGCGCGACCGACATGAAAGGCGCCGTGGCGTCGCTGCTGTTCGCGCTCCGGGCGTTCGCCGACGCGGACGCCGAGCCGCCGGTCGACCTGCTGTTCGCGCTGGTCAGCGACGAGGAGGTCGGCGGCGACGCCGGACTCCCCGCGCTGCTGGAGGCGGACCGCCTCGACGCCGACGCCTGCGTCATCGGCGAGCCGACCTCCCAGACCGGTCGCCACTCAGTGACGGTCGCCGACCGGGGGAGCATCTGGTTGACGCTCGAGGCCAGCGGCGACGCCGCCCACGGCTCTCGGCCGACGCTCGGCGTCAACGCGGTCGACCGACTGTACGATGCTGTCGAGACGATCCGCGAGCGCTTCGGCGCGCGAGCGCTCGATCTCGACCGCGCCGTCGAGCCGATCGTCGAGGAGTCGGTCGAGTACTACGCTCCTTCTATGGGTGCCGAGCGGGCCCGCGAACTCTTCGAGTACCCCTCGATCAACCTCGGCGTCTTCGAGGGCGGCGAGGCGATCAACAGCGTCCCCCAGTCCGCCCGCGCGAAGGTCGACGTTCGGCTGACCGCGGGCGTCAGTACGCCGGACGTGCTTTCGGACCTGCGGGCCTGCGCTGACGACTGCGAGGGCGTCACGATCGCCGACGTTTCGTGGAGCGTCGGCACCGCAGAATCGCCCGACAGCCCGCTCGTCGACGCCGTCGCGTCGACGGCCGAATCCGTCACCGGCGAGCGCGTCTACCGCCGCAGCGCGACGGGCGGCGGCGATGCCAAGAAACTCCGGAACGAGGGGATTCCGACCGTCGAGTTCGCCTTCGGCACCGACACGGTGCACGCGGTCGACGAGTACGTACCGGTCGACACGCTGGTCGACAACGCGGTCGTCTACGCGCAACTCCCTACTGCGTGGGCGTCCTCGATCGATCGGTAGCCATCAACGGAAGGGCGTCTGGACGCCGACTGGTGTCTCCTCTCTGTCCGGGCAAGATTTAGGTTGTTGTATTGCTTACTTGTGGCCATGGAGAACAATATTGGTGCGACGGATCGGCTCGCCCGGATCGCCGTCGGCGCAGTGCTTTCGGCCGTCGGACTGGCATCGCTGGGTAACGTGATCGGCTTTGGCACGACGATCGGCGCCGTGGCGACGCTTCTGGGCGTCGTTCTCGTGGCGACCGGGTTCGTTCGAATCTGCCTGCTGTACCGGCTGTTGGGCGTCGACACGTCCGACTCGCGGTAGCGATGGAGCGCTTTCAAAACACCGGCCAGCCCGACTGGGACTGGTGGGGAAAGCTCTGGCCGACGCCCGGCGCGACGCTTCGACGCCTCGGCGTCGAACCCGATCGATCGGTCGCAGAAGTCGGCTGTGGCAGCGGCTACTTCGCCCTGCCGGCCGCACGGATCGTCGACCCCGAACCGGTGTACGCGATCGACCTCGACGAGCACCTTCTCGACGACCTCGACCACGTCGCCGAGCAGCAACGCATCGACAACGTCGTTCCGATCCACGGCGACGCCCGCGAACTGACGGCCGTTCTCCCCGAGCGCGTCGACACCCTCGTGATTGCGAACACGTTCCACGGCGTCGACGATGAGGCGAGAATCGTCGAACAGGCGTTCGACGCGCTCGCGCCCGGGGGGCGCCTCGCGGTCGTCAACTGGCACGACCGCCCCCGAGAGAACACGACCGTTGCAGGCGAGCCTCGCGGCCCGCCGACCGACCTCCGGATGACGCCCGTGGAGACCGAAGACGCCGTGTGTTCGGCCGCCGCGTTCGAACTCGATCGGCGGGTCGATCTGCCGCCGTACCATTACGCGCTCCTGTTCGATCGTTAGCAGGACGGTACGCCCGCGTTCGCGGCCGTCGCCCGCCGCTCTACTGCATTTTCACAATCTTGGAACAAGGGTACAATACTAATAGGCTGTGGCCCCAACTCTCTCGTGTGAGCTACCCGTGACTGATATCGAACCCGACGACACCGTCGACGCCAGAGGCGCAGCCTGCCCGGGTCCGCTGATGGACCTTATCGGAAAGATGCGAAGCGCCGACTCCGGCGCCGTGATCCGGCTGCTCAGCGACGCCGAGCAGTCGCACACCGACGTGCCCGAGTGGGCCGACGAGGCCGGAAACGAGGTGCTCGCCGTCGAAGAGCTCGACGACCACACCGCGTTCTACGTGGAGAAAGCATGACGGAACACATCGTCATCGTCGGCGGCGGGACCGGCGGGAGCGTGCTCGCCAACGACCTCGCAGACCGGCTCGACGCCGAAATCGAAGCCGGCGACGTTCGCGTCACGCTGGTCAACGACGGTCCCGAGCAGGTCTACAAGCCCGTCTGGCTGTACGTCCCCTTCGGCCAGCGCGAGCCCGAGGACGGGCGGCGTCGCCTCGACGAACTCGTCGACGACGCCGTCGACCTTCGGATCGACCGCGTGACCGACATCGACACCGAAAACAAGCGGCTCCGGTTCCGCGGCGGGTCGCCCTCCGTCAGCTACGACTACCTCGTGCTCGCCACCGGATCGACGCTCGAACCCGATCAGATCCCCGGCCTCGCGGAGGGCGGGCACGACTACTACAGTGAGTCCGGTGCGGAAGATCTCCGCGAGGAGCTGCTGGAATTCACCGAGGGAGAACTCGTGTTGAGCGTCATCGGAACGCCCCACATGTGCCCGGCGGCTCCCTTGGAGTTCGTGTTCATGGCCGACGACTGGTTCCGCGAGCGCGGGCTCCGCGAGGACGTCGAGATCACCTACACCTACCCGATCCAGCGCGTCCACGGTAACCCCCACATCGCCGAGTGGGCGAAGCCGATCATGGACGAGCGCGACATCAACGTCGAGACGTTCTTCAACGCCGAGGAGATCGACCCGGACGCGAAGACGATCACCTCGATGGAGGGAACCGACCTCGACTACGACCTGCTCGTGACGATCCCGCCCCACGCCGGTATCGACCTGATCGAGGAGGCCGGACTCGGCGACGACGGCTGGGCCGACGTCGACAAGCACACGCTCGAAGCCGAGGCCGCCGAGGACGTGTACGCGCTCGGCGACACCGCCGATACGGGCGTCCCCAACGCCGGCAGCGTCGCCCACTATCAGGCCGGCGTCGTCGGCCAGCGCCTCGCCAGCGAGATCCGCGGCCGTCCCGCGACGGCGACCTACGACGGCAAGACGCTGTGCTTCATCGAGACGGGGATGGACGCGGCATCCTTCGTCGAGTTCGACTACGAGAACCCGCCGTCGCCCGCGCCGCCGTCCCAGAAGCTCCACTGGTCGAAGCTGGCGTACAACGAGTCCTACTGGCTCACCGCGCGAGGGCTGCTCTGACCATGTCGGAAGAACAGCTGTCCGACCGATCCGACCTCGAAGCGGCGATCGAGCAAAACCCCGAGGCGGTCGCCGAGTTCGTCGAGCGCCTCGACGCCGTCAACGAGCTGCTCGACGTGCTCTCGCTGGGCGAGAGCGCCCTCGACGACGAGATGGTCCGCGAACTCGCGTCTACGGGCTCGACGCTCGCGGAATCGGCCGATGGGATCGCCACTGACGAGACGGTCGCGCTGGCCGAAACGGTCGGCCAAAACGGCGACGAACTGCGCGAGGCGCTCGACACGCTGGTTACGCTCCAGCGCAGCGGGACGCTGGACGAACTGGCCGAGATCGCGGAGGTCGGCTCGCTTGCGACCGCGGCGCTCGACGACGAGATGGTTCGGTCGCTGGCCGGCACCGGCGCCGCCGTCGGCGAGGTCGCCCAGACGGCCGCCGAGGACGACACCCGCGACGGCATCGAGACGCTGCTCGACGGCGTCGGCGAGGCCGAACGCGGCGAGCCAGAGCGGGTCGGACCCGTCGGCCTGCTCCGAGGGATCCGTGACCCGGACGTGCAGTACGGGCTCGGCTATCTGCTGGCGCTCGCGGGTGCGATCGGCCGGCAGCGCTCCGAGGCTGATTCGGCCTGATCGGCCCGCCGGCAGTTCGGTAGCGGTCACCTCACTCAGCCGCCACACAGTGGTTGCCGTTCTGTGTCACAGCTTCGCCGCTCGATATTTGCTGCCGCAGTGATTTTCGGCGTCGACCGGCGTAACAGCAGTCTCGACGGCGTCGATGGTTATATGTCTAAAGAGAACCATCTGTAATAATATGGCACGCACGCGCCGCGGCGTCCTCGGCCGTCTCGGCGCGGCGGCCGGCACCACGCTTCTCTCGTCGCTGGCCGGCTGCAGTGGCTCCCGTCCGCGAGACAGTTCTCGGACGACCGTCCGCGTCGGGTCGAAGCCGTTCCCCGAGCAGGAGATTTTGGGGACCCTCGCCTACGAGCGCCTGCAGGGACTCGACGACGTACAGGTCGTCAACGAGATCGGTTACGGCGACTCGCTGGCGAACTGGCGAGCGACGACCGAGGGGGTCAAACATCTCTACTGGGAGTACACGGGGACCGCGTGGGTCGAACTCCCGCCGCGGCACGACGAACGGATCACCGATCCCCAGCGTCTCTACGAGCGCGCCGCCGAGGACGCCAGCGCGAGCGGTCTCGACATGGCCTCCCCGGCGTCGTTTTCCAACGAGTACGTGCTCGTCGCTGACCGAGAGTGGAGCGAGCGCACCGGCGTCGCGACGATCAGCGACCTCATCGCCCACGCCGAGGCAGGCAACACCGACTTCGGCGTCGCCGTCAATCAGGCGTTTTTCCACCGACAGGACGGCTGGCGAGGCGTCACGGCGTACTACGGACTCGACGCCGACGTGCGGACGGCGATCGAAGCGGGGCCGTTCGTCGTCACGTCGGTGGCGCTGCCCTACGTGTTGCTGTCCGAGGGACAGATGCAAGTGGCGAGCGGGTTCGCCACCGATCCCCAACTCGACCGGCTCGATGCCGTCGTACTCGACGACGACCGGGAGTATTTCCTTCCCTACCAGCCCGTCCCGACCGCCCACGCGCCGACGGTCGAGGCCCAGCCGCGCATTCTCGGCGCGCTCGAACCGATCGTCGCGTCGCTGGACGAGGCAACGATCCGCCGGCTCACCGGGCGCGTCCTGTTCGAGGGCGCATCGCCGACGGAAGTCGCACGATCGCATCTCGACGCCGTGGGGGAGTTGCCGTGACGCGGCGTTTTGATGTCGTGAGGGGGTTGCCGTGACGCGGCGTCTCGGCGCCGCGACGCACGCCGGTTGTCCCTCCGTCTCCGGGGGTGCGTTCGACCGTGCGTGAGCGACTGCTCGCGCTGCCGGGCGTCGGGCGAATCGCTGCGGCGATCCGGGCATCCTACCGCCGGAAGCTGGCGGTCGCACTGTTCGTCGTCTTGCTGATCTGTGGCGTCGCCGTCGCGGGACTGTACGTCCAAGTCGGTGGGCTGCTCGACGAGAACGTCGAACAGTCGATGACGGCCAGCGCGAGCGCGGAGGCCGGCGAGCTGACCGAGTGGAGCAATCAGCACCGGCTGGTCGCCCGGGCGCTGTCCGAACACCCGGTCTACGAAGGCGGCAACGACACGGCGATCCGAGCGCACCTGCGGTCCAAGCGGGCCGACTGGACCGACGCCGCGATCACCGACGCGTACCTGATCGACCGGCGGAACCGGTCGGTCGGCCCGAGCACTGCCCGTTCCCTCGACGGGACGCCGGTCTCCGAGCTGCCGTGGGAACAGACGTTCGCGTTCCAGCGATTCGACGACGTGCGGACGACCCAGCCCTATCGGACCGCCGACGGCGAGACGGTCGTCGGCTTCGTCACGCCGATCCGACTGCTGCCAGAGCACCTGCTGGTCGTCGCCGTCGACACGACGAGCGTGTTCGGCCGGTTCGAACACCCCGTCGACGGCGGGTTCACGCGCGTCGTCAACTCCAACGGGACGGTCGTGTTCGCCGACGACCGATCGGCAACGCTCGAACAGTACCTGCCGGGAATGCTCCGAGCGCAGGCCGTCAGCAGTGGCTTGCACGGCGAGTCCGGCTTCGTCGAGCGCCCGCGATACGGCCAGTCGTCGGGCGAGGGCGAGTACGTCGCCGCCTACGCCCCCGTCGCGGGCACCGACTGGGTCGTCGTCGAACACGCCCCGCGCAGCGAGGCCTACGCGATCAACAGGCAGGCCCGTGCGTGGATCGGCGCGCTCGGCTTTCTCGCGCTTCTCGGGTGTGGCGGCGTCGTGCTCGTGCTCGGCGCCGACGTGACTCGCGCGCTGTCGCGGCTCTCCCGGCGTGCCGATCGTATCCAGAACGGCGAGTACGACGTGGAGTTCGACACCGACCGCCCCGACGAGTTCGGCGATCTCAACCGAACGCTGGCGACGACGCGAGACACGCTCCGCCAGCGCATCGACGAGGTCCGCGAGACCAGAGACGCGCTCGAAGCCTCGAACGCCGCCCTGGAAAAACGCTCGGCGATGGTGAGCGTGCTCAACCGAATCCTCCGGCACAACGTCCGCAACGACGTCAACGTCATCGCCGGTCGGGCCGAACTGGCCGCCAAGCACGCCGACGACGATGACAGCCGTCGGGAGTTCGAGATCATCCGACAGACGGCGCGAGATCTGGGTGCAGTTTCCGATCGCACCCAGCGCATCAAGCAACTGCTCTCGGCCGAGGCGACCGATAGCGTTCCCATCGAACTTCCCGACCGCCTCGACGGGCCGCTCCGCGAGGTACAGGAGACCTACCCCGAGTCGACGGTCTCCATCGAGAGCGCCGACGGCGTCACGCCCATCGTCGACGCGGTCGAACCGCTTCCCCTCGCTATCGCCGACGTGATCGAGCAGATCATCTCCCACAACGACGGGGGCGTAGATATTGCTATATCTGTCCAATCCTGCACGGACAACGCGGACGCCGGCTTTGTCGTGGTGTCCATCGACGACGATGGCAATGGCCTCCCCGAAGTGGACGTTCAGGCCGTTAGCACCGGCACGGAGACACCACTCGACCACGCCGAGGGGCTGGCACTGTGGTGTCTCGAATGGACTGTCAACGAGTCCGGCGGCGACCTCTGTGTCGACGCCGCGGACGCGACCGTCGAGATACGGCTGCCGGCGTACGACGCCGAACCGGCGGCGGCGGAGGACTGAAATGCTCGTTTCACACGCTTTCTGGGGCTCACTGCCGTGGATGAATATTGTACAGTAATCCCAAGATTATTAGCTAACCGGAGCGTATTCGCCGATAATGACACCGAGACTCCGCGACGCACGGGACGTGCGAACGCTTCGGGATCTGGCCGCCTGCTCTGGGGACTGACCATGAACCCGACCGAACTTCGCGCCGACACGCCGGCGCTCCGCGACGGCGTCTATCTGAACTTCGGCGCACACGGACCCAGCCCGCGGTACGTCGTCGACGCCGCCGACGAGTTCGTCCGCTCGCACGAGTTCGATGCGCCGGTCCGAGACGACCCCTACGACGCCGCCTTCGACGCGTTCGACCGAACCCGCGAGCGCGTCGCCGACTTCGTCGGCGCCGAGGCCGACGAGATCGCCCTGACCGAGAGCACAACCGCGGGCATCAACGCCGTCGCCAACGCGATCGACTGGGCGTCCGGCGACGCGGTCGTCCGAACCGACCTCGAACATCCCGCCGGAACGCTCCCGTGGCAACGGCTCGAACGGGAGGGCGTCGAGGTTCGCGTCGTCGAGACCGAGGACGGACGCGTCGATCCCGACGACTTCGCCGAGGCGGTCGAGGGCGCGACGCTTGCGTGTTTCAGCGCTGTGACGTGGACCCACGGCACGCAGCTCCCGGTCTCCGAACTCGTCGACATCGCCCACGACGCCGGCGCGCTCGCGCTGGTCGACGCCGTGCAGGTGCCCGGCCAGATGCCGATGGACGTCGGCGCGTGGGGCGCCGACGCGGTCGCGGCGGCGGGCCACAAGTGGCTGCTCGGACTCTGGGGCGGCGGCTTCCTCTACGTCGACCGCGACGTGGCTGAGACGCTTGCCCCGCGAACGGTCGGCTACCGGAGCGTCGAGACGCCGACGGCCGACCCCTACGAGTTCGCGCCGGGCGCTCGCCGGTTCGAGGTCGGGTCGGCCAACCCCGCCCCCCACGTCGCGCTCGGCGAGGCGATCGACGCGATCGACGAGGTCGGCGTCGACCGGATCACAGAGCGCATTCAGGAGTTGGCCGGCCGGCTCGCCGACGGCGTCCCCGAGGAGCGCCTGCGAAGCCCGGCGACGCCGGAGTCGGGACTCGTGACGATCGACGTCGACGATCCGGGCGCGACCGTCGATCGACTCGCAAAAGAGGGCATCGTCGTTCGGGCGCTGCCCCATCCGAACGCGATCCGCGCGTCGGTTCACGCGGTCAACACCGCCGACGACGTCGATCGGCTGCTCGACGCGCTGGCCCCCGAGTGGGACTGATCAGGGCCAGAGCCCGCGGATCTCGTGGGCCTCCGCGATCCGCGAGAGCGCGACCACGTACGCCGCCTCGCGCCAGGTAACGTCCCGAGCTTCGTACTCGTCTCGGACCGCGCGCCACGCCGCGCGCATCTCCGTCTCCAGTTCGTCGTTGACCCGTTCGAGCGACCACGAGCGCCGGTTGATATCCTGTAGCCACTCGAAGTAGCTCACGGTGACGCCGCCGGCGTTGGCGAGAATGTCGGGAACGACGTGGACGCCTCGGTCGGCCAGAATCGCGTCGGCGGCCGAGGTCGTCGGACCGTTCGCCCCCTCGACGACGATGTCCGCCGCGACGGCGTCGGCGTTCGCCTCGGTGATGACGTTGCCAAGTGCCGCAGGGATCAGTACGTCCACGTCGAGCGTGAGCAGTTCCTCGTTGTCGATCACCGTCTCGGCGTACTCGGTGACGGCTTCGGGCTCCTCGTCGTGGGACGGCACCGCCGCGGTGTCGATGCCGCGCGGGTCGTACATCGCGCCGTTCACGTCGCTCACCGCGACGACGGTGGCGCCCCACTCGTCGAGCAGGCGGGCGGCGTTCGCGCCGACGCTGCCGTACCCCTGTACCGCGACCGTCGTGTCGTCGAGCGGGCGGTCGTAGTGCTCACAGACCAGTTCGGTGACGATCGCCACGCTCCGGCCCGGCGCTTCCTGTCGTCCCTCGCTCCCGCCGACGACCGGTGGCTTCCCCGTCACGACGCCGGGGACCGTCTCGCCCTGTTGCATCGAGTAGGCGTCCATCAGCCACGCCATCGTCTGGGGATCGGTCCCCATGTCGGGCGCCGGGATGTCGACGGTCGGGCCGATGGCGTCGCGGATCTCCTCTGCGAACCGGCGGGTGAGTCGCTCTTTCTCGTCGTCGCTGAGCGACTTCGGATCGACGGCGACGCCGCCTTTCGCGCCGCCGAAGGGCAGGTCCATCACCGCGCACTTCCACGTCATCCACATCCCGAGGCCGACGCACTCGTCGCGGGTCACCTCGGGATGGTATCGCAGGCCGCCTTTGAACGGCCCGCGGACGCTGTCGTGTTGGGCGCGGTAGCCGGTAAAGACCTCGACCGAGCCGTCGTCGCGCTCGATCGGCACCGTGACCTCGTAGACTGTCGCCGGATGTTCGAGCCGCTCGACGACGTTCGGGTCGACATCGAGATGAGTGGCCGCGCGTTCGAGTTGCTTCCGTGCCGTCTCGACCGCAGACTCCGGCTCGGACGACGCCGACGATGCCGCCGGCTCCTCGTGGGCGGCGCCAACGTTGGGAGTCACGCTACTCCAGTGGCACCTGTCGATTGCGCATCTCGCCGCCACATTCCGGACACTGGTCCGGGTTGGCCGCCGAGTGAACGATCGTGCCGCACTGGAAGCATTCGTACGGGCTCTCCTCGTTAGGGTCGACTTTGACGTCTTTCATGGGTAGTCACGAGCGCCGACCTCGCCGTGGCGCTCTGCAAGGGAATACTAATTGTATAAGGGAATAATCAGTGGTTGGCCATCAAACCCTCTTGGTTCTTCATGGTTCGTTATTGAACCTCCGCACCGGCGGCCATCGAGAGGTGTCCCTCCGCGAACAGCGTGGCAAAGAGCTTGCGCTGGGCGGTTCGAACGTGCTGATAGAACGCGGGCGGCGAGATGTCGAGCGCCGCCGCCACGTCCTCGCCGGTGCTGTCTCGCGGGGACTCGAAGTAGCCGCTGTAGTAGGCCGTCTGGACGACCTCCAGCTGTCGGTCGGTCAGCTCGTCGAGGAATCGCGCCGACAGCGTTCCTTCCGACGACCGGTCGATCGACTGCTTGGCGCGCAGTTCGACATCGGCGAACGAGCCCTCGACGATCCCTGTGACCGTCCGAACGTCGATGCTTTCCGGCACGTCGACGATCAGCGTCGTCCCGTCGGGCTCGGCCGTCACCTCCCGGACGACCGCGCCGTGGTCGGCCAGTTCCAGCGCGAGAAACGGCTCCGCGAGCCCCAGCCGGAGGACGCCGCTCTCGCCGTCGGCGCCCAGCGACCGCACGTCTTCGACTGCGAGCAGGTCGGCGGCGGCCCGCTCGACAGCCTCGACAGCGGCGTCGTCGACGGTGACGAACACGTGGCTTCCCTCCGCAGTCTGGCGGACGCCGCCGTGATAGGATAGCGTGCACTCGGCGTCGCGCGCGAGTCGTGAGAGAACGAAAGCGTCGTCGTCGACTTCGAACTCGACGCGGGTCATCGCGGTCGTCAGCAGGGCGTTTTTGCGCTCGATGGCGCTGAGCGCCGAGGCGATCGTCTCGCCGAGTTCGACCAGCACGGCGCGGGCGGTCTCGTCGAAGGCGTCGCGGCTCTCGGCGTACACCGTCAGGACGCCGTGGGTGATCTCGTTGTACCGCAGCGGGATGCTCAGCGCAGAGAGGTAGTCCCGGACGAGCGCGTCCTTACGCCACGGCTCTTCGCGGAGGCCGTCGGCGACGTTCGAGATCAGCGTCGCCTCGCCGGTCGCCGCGGTGCGGACCGCCGGCTCGGCGCCGCCGTCGGTCAGTTCGAATGACTGGCTGTCGAGATACCCCTGCCCGTCGCCCGCCCACGCCCGTGGCTCGATCGTCCCGGTCGATCGGTCGACCGCGCCGATCCACGCGAACGCAAAGCGGTCGTCGCCGGTGAGCAACTCGCAGACGGTGTGGTCGATCTCCTCGCGCGTCTCCGCTTGCACGAGCGCGTGATCGATCTCGCGGATCGTCTCGTTGACCCGGTTGAGTTCCGATAAGCGCTCGTTCTGTTGTTGAAGTCGTCGGTCCTGTTCGCGGAGCCGCGACTCCCGGTCGACCCGGTCGAGTGCGGCCTCCGCCGTCGCGGCGAGCAGGTCCGCGAGCTCCCGGTCCACCTGTCCGAACGCGCCGACGGCGCTCGATCCGGCGACGAATACGCCGTGATCCCCAAGCGGGATGTACGCCGTGCTTCGGAGCTCCGTCGCCCGATTTTCGAGCCGGTCGTCCCCGTGGACGTTGTCGAAGAACAGCGGTTCGTCCTCGACGAAGCTGTAGCTCGGCAGCGCGGCGCCGTCAGCGTGGACCGTCGGGAGCGGGCCGTTCAGCTCTGCCATCGCCGGCGAGTGCGCCGCCGGCTGGAGGTCGTTGGCGTCGGCGTCGAACAGGTAGACCGCGCTCGCGTCGACGCCGAGCACGCCCGGCGTGCTGTCGACGACGTGCTCGGCGATCTCTTGGTGGGTGCCGGCGTAGAGAAACTCGCGGGCGGTCTCTTGGAGCGTCGCCAGCGCGTCCTCGCGGCGCTTGCGCTTTGTCACGTCCCGACAGCTATAGAGGAGTCGCCCGCCCTGTATCGAGACCTCCCGGACGTTGACCAGTAGGGTGTGCTCGCGCCCGGCCTTGTCGGTCGCGGTGCACTCGATGTTCTTGAGCACGCCCTCGGCGGCGAGTTCCTCGCGGTCGAATAAGTCCTCGCCGAGCAGGTCGTCGATCGTCCCACGCTCGCGGATCTCCTCGGCGGTGTAGCCGAAGATGAAGTGCACGTTCGGACAGACGTACGTGTACTCGCCGTCCTCGTCGGTGATGAGGACGGTGTCGGTCATGTTGTTGAGCGTGACGCGGTGGAGCTCTTCGGAGCGACGCAGTTCCCGTTCCAGCCCGACGCGCTCGCTGATGTCGACGCCCTCGACGACGATCGAGGCGAGGTCGCCGCGCTCGTCCTCGACGGGGCGGACAGACAGGTCGATCACCCGCGGATTGGCGCCATCGGTCGGCTGAGAGACGACCGCGTTCCCGAACGACCCCGCCAGCGCCGTCTCGACGATTCGCCGGATGTCCGTTCTGAGGGCCGCCGATTCGGACCACCACGGCAGCGTCCAGAACGGCTCGCCAGCGGCGGCGTCAACGCCGTCGTCGAGCAACTCGTGAGCGCGCCGGTTCGCACGGACGAGCGCGCCCGTCTCGTCGAGCACCCACGTCGCGGTCCGCTCGTCGTCGAACACGGCGTCGAACTGCCGGGCCCGCTCGCGGCGCGTCGCAGTCTTCCGGGCCGAGCGAACGGCGCGTTCGGTCCGCGCCGCGAGATCGTCGATGGCCGTCTCGCCAGCGCCGTCGGCCGCCGCTTCGTCCGGGGCGTCGAGCGGCACATAGTCCGCAGCGCCGGCTGCGACGGCGTCGCTGGCGATAGCTTCGCTCCCCGACGCCGTTGCGATCACGACGGGGAGCGTCTCGGTCTCGGCACGGACCGTTTCGAGCAGTTCGATCCCGGTCGTCCCGTCGAGCGCGTGCTCGGCGAGCAGGCAGTCGACCGTCCCGCCGCGGACGGCATCGAGCGCCGCGGCGGCCGTCTCGACGCGCTCGACGGTCGTCGACTCGCGTGCTGAGAGCGCAGCAGCCGCCGGTTCGACCCACGCGGTCGTCCCGACGACCACGAGCCGCATCGGTTCGTCCGTCGGCGTCGCGGCGGTCATCGTCGCCTCGCCGCCGGTCGACGCCGCTCCTCGGTCCGGCCGCTGCACCGTCCCCGGCGGTGCTGGCGCTGCGTGCGTCTCGATCGCATAGATGGTTCACTATCAAACCCCTCGGTGGTAAATGCTGGTGTCGGACGAGCGAACGAACACGCGCTCGTCGGGGTCGATGGCGTCGCGGGTGTTACGAAGAAGTGTCTCGGGCGCTCACACGAGGAGCTGGATGTCGGCTTCGGCCATGTCCTGAATGGCCGTCGCGGCGCCGACGCCGGTGGTGACGCCGTCGTAGAAGTTATCCTCGTCGTAGTCCATCAGCTCGATGGTCATCTGGCAAGCTTGGAACTCCACGCCCATGTCGAGCGAGGTCTCGATGAGTTCCTCGATCGTCGCGGTCTCGTTGTCCTCGATCTTCTTTTCCATCATCGAGGTCGTCACTCGGTCCATGCCGGGGAGCGCGCCGACGACGTTCGGCACCGGCATGTTCGGGTTGCCGACCGAACTCAGCTTGAGGTTCTTCGAGTTCTCCTCGTGAAGGATGTCCAGTCCCCAGAACGTGTGGAACACCGTCACCTCGTAGCCGAAGGCGGCGGCGGTGCTGGCGAGGATCAGCGGCGGGTACGCCATGTCGAGCGTCCCTTTCGTGGCGATGATCGACATCTTCTTGCTGTCGTCGCCGCTGTCGCTCGTGGCTTCCGAGAGCTGTTCTTCGAGCTCGTCGACGCGGGCGGCGAGCTCGGCGCGTGAGGGGGCGTCGTCGACCGACCCACTGGATGTGTCCGTGCTCATCGGTTCACTCCGTCTTGCGCACGTAGTGCTTGTACACGCCGTCGCCCTCCTCCTGATCGAGCAGTTCGACGCCGTCGGTTCCGTCGGCCCAGCCCTCGATGTCGCTCATGCTGCCGGAGTCGGTCGCGACCACTTCGAGGACCTCATCGGCCGCGAGGTCGTCGATGGCGCCTTTCGTCTTGACGACCGGCATCGGGCAGCTCTGTCCTTTCACGTCGAGCGTCTCCGTGATGTCGAATGTTTCACTCATGGGTAGTTCGCTCCGTTGGTCTGTATTGGAGCTAACGCACAATATAGGATCCGTGGTTAAAAGAATGTTGGTTCTTGTAGAGTCTCTGCACATTCGACCCCTCGATTCCATCGCCCAAAAGAGTCTATTTGCACGCGAAGCACGCGTATAATGATCTAAGCCGGATCTTGACATCGTTGCCCGCTATCTCTCGGCCTGCTATATTGTGCAGTAAGTGAATTTCTATGAAAACTCTTTTGTGTATCTACCCTGTAGGTGGGGGTGTACGATATGAACGCTGACGACTTCCCCACCCCGGATGTCGAGGTCGAAACGATCGCTCCGGACACGCTGAAAGACCGCATCGATTCCGGCGAGGAGATCACGCTGTTGGACGCTCGCATGGCGTCTGACTACGACGAGTGGCACATCGACGGCGACAACGTCGAGTCGATCAACGTGCCGTACTTCCACTTCCTCGAGGACGACGTCGACGAGGACGTTCTCGAACAGGTTCCCGAGGACCGCGAAGTCACCGTCCTGTGTGCAAAGGGCGGCGCCAGCGAGTACGTCGCGGGCACGCTCGCCGAGCGCGGCTACGAGGTCAACCACCTCGAAGACGGGATGAACGGTTGGGCCAGCATCTACGAGGCCGTCGAAGTCGAGCGCTACGACGGTCCCGGGACGCTCCTGCAGTACCAGCGTCCCTCCTCGGGCTGTCTGGGCTACCTGCTGTACGACGACGGCGAGGCCGCCATCGTCGATCCCCTGCGCGCGTTCACCGACCGCTACCTCGACGACGCCGACGAACTGGGCGTCGACCTGCAGTACGCCATCGACACGCACGTCCACGCGGACCACATCTCGGGGGTCCGAGAACTCGCAGAGTTCTCGGGCTCGTCACGAGCGGAGCGAAGTGACGGTGTGCGCGATCTCGACGACGAGGGCGTCGAAGGCGTCATCCCCGAGGCCGCGGTCGACCGCGGCATCACCTACGCCGACGAGCTGACCACTGCAGCCGACGGCGACACCTTCGCGGTCGGCGACGCCGAAATCGAGGCCGTCTACACGCCCGGCCACACGACGGGCATGACCTCCTACCTGCTCGGCGACAGCCTGCTGGCCACTGGCGACGGGCTGTTCATCGAATCGGTCGCCCGACCCGACCTCGAAGAGGGCGACGACGGCGCGCCCGACGCCGCGCGCATGCTGTACGAATCCCTGCAGGAGCGGATCCTGACGCTCGACGACGACGTGCTGATCGGCGGCGCGCACTTCAGCGACGCCGCAGAGCCCGCCGAAGACGGCACCTACACCGCCCCGATCGGCCAACTCGTCGAGGAGATGGACGCCCTGACGATGGACGAAGACGAGTTCGTCGAGCTGATCCTCTCGGACATGCCGCCCCGGCCGGCCAACTACGAGGAGATCATCGCCACGAATCTGGGACAGGAATCGGTCGACGACGAGGAGGCGTTCAGCCTCGAACTCGGCCCGAACAACTGCGCTGCCAGCCAAGACTCGCTGGCCGGTGACTGAATAGATGGTCGTTGATCCGGTACCGCTCCAGCTGGCCGCCGAGCTGTTCCCCAACGGGATCAGCCGCTACGCCGTCGGCGGGCTGCTCGTCGGGCTCGGCGCGGTCGTGATCTACGTCGGGACCGGCATCCCCGCGGGAGCGAGCACGTTCTTAGAGTCGACGCTGTCGTACGTCTCGGACCAGTCGCGGTTCCAGCAGTACGTCGGCTCGCGCGACTGGCGGATCGTGTTCACCCTCGGGATCATCCTCGGCGCGCTGGCGTTCGCGGCGACGGTCCAGTCCGGCGTGATCTCGACCTCGCTGTACGAGCCCGGCTCGACCGGCGAGCTCTACGAGTTCGCGGGCATGACCTTCTGGTCGACCTCGGTCCAGCCGTGGCGGCTGTTCCTCGGCGGCATCCTCGTCGGGATCGGCACCCGGATCGGCAAGGGCTGTACGTCCGGCCACGGGGTCTGTGGCGTCGGTTCAGCGTCGAAGACCTCGCTCGTCGGCGTGGCGACGTTCCTGACCGTCGCCATCGTGACCGGTCAGATCGTCGCAGCCTTGGGGGTGAGCCCGTAGATGAGTAAGAATCGCCATCCCCTGTTCATGCCGCTGATCCTCGTCGGCGGCCTGATCTTCGGGTTCGGACTCGGCTTCAGCCACATGGCGCGGCCGGAGGTCGTGTTGAACTTCCTGCAGTTCGACGACCTCGGGCTGCCCTTCGTCATGTTCGGCGCGGCGATCGTCACCGGGATCGCCTTCGTGGTGATGCCCCGGCTCCGCGACACCGCGCCGCTGACGGGCGACATCTACGAGCGCCGACTCAAGTCGTTCGACAAGAACGTCCTGATCGGCGGCGGGATCTTCGGCGTCGGCTGGGGTCTCTCGGGCATCTGTCCCGGTGCGGCCTACGCCAGCCTCGGCGTCGGCAACATCACGATCCTCTGGGCGCTTGCCGGGATGTTCCTCGGCGCGTACATCCAGGGATACTGGCGCAGCCACGACGCCGACGCGGGCGCCGCGGCGGCGCGCGCCGACTGACCGCTTTTCGCTTTCGTACCGATGGATCTAGCTACTGCTGCTCTCTTCGTCGTCGCAGCGCTCGCCAGCCTGTTTATGGCGTGGGTGATCGGCGCGGGCTCCAGTGGCGCGACGCCGTTCGCTCCGGCGGTCGGCGCCAACGCCATCCCGACGATGCGTGCGGCGTTTATCGTCGGCATCTTCGGGCTCGCCGGCGCGATCACGCAGGGTGCGAACGTCTCCGAAGCAGTCGGGCGCGGCCTCGTCGGCGGCATCAGTCTCCCGGCGACGGGCGTCATCGTCGTCTTGCTGATCGGCGCCGGCCTCATGGCGATCGGCATCGCAACGGGCTACCCGATCGCCACGGCCTTTACCGTGACCGGCTCGGTCGTCGGCGTCGGTCTCGCGCTCGGGGGGACGCCGGTCTGGCCGAAGTACCTGCAAGTCGGTGCGGTCTGGGTGCTGACGCCGTTTGTCGGCGGTGGAATCGCCTACGGCATCGCAAGCGTGCTCCCACGCGAGGACGTTCCAGAACGGTACAGCATCCCGCTGTTGGCTGGGATCGTCGGCGCCGTTCTGGTGAACGTCGAGTTCGCGCTTTTGGGCCCGAACGGGACGGCCGGGTCGGTTGCTGGCCTCGTCCAGCGGAGCCTCGGCGTCGGCGGCTGGCCGGTGCTTGCCGTCGTCTCGCTGGTCGCGGCGGCCGCGATCGGCGGCGCCGTCGCGTGGGACGTTCGCCGCGACGAGGCGGCCGGGCTCAGACATGTTCTGCTGGCGCTCGGGTCGCTCGTCGCCTTTTCGGCTGGCGGGAGTCAGGTCGGGCTCGCCGTCGGTCCCCTGCTCCCGCTGCTCGATGAGGTCAGCGCCGTTCCGGCGATCGCCGTGCTCACCGGTGGTGGTCTCGGCATCCTCGTCGGCTCGTGGACCGGCGCGCCGCGGATGATCAAGTCGCTCGCACAGGACTACTCGTCGCTCGGCCCCCGACGCTCGATCTCCGCGCTCGTCCCGTCGTTTCTCATCGCTCAGACCGCGGTCCTGCTGGGCGTTCCCGTCTCGTTCAACGAGATCGTCGTCAGCGCGATCATCGGCAGCGGCGCCGCCGTCGGCGGCGGTAGCTCAGTGGGCTCGCGCAAAATTCTCGTGACGGTCGGCGCGTGGGCGGGCTCGCTCGTCCTCGCGCTGGTCGTCGGCTACGGGTCGGTTCTGTTGTTGCCGATCGGCTGACCGGAACAGCCATCGCTGGCCCGGTCGATCGTTGGCGATCGAGCCGAACATCTTCGTCGTTTCATTTAAATTGACTGCCCGTTCCCGCTCGGATAGAATGCCCTCAGAGATTTTGAAGCGGTGCAGTCCATCTGGAGGATATGAATCCCAAGCAGGTGTTCGGTCGTGGCGAACTGAACGCGAACCTCGACGCCGAGCAGTTGACCGCCGATATCGGCCTCGACGAGAACGAGATCGAGTGGCGAAAGGAGTTCATCGGTTTCGACGCCGAGGACGAGCGGCGTCTCGCGTCGATGGAGACCTTTCTCCGCGAACACAGAGAGGAGATCGCAGAACGGTTCTACGAGAATCTCACGCAGTACGACCAGACGACCGCGGTCATCGGGCGCTCGCCGAAGTCGATCGAGCAGCTCAAGATGACACAGCAGGCCTATCTGGTGACTCTGGCGACCGGCGACTACGACGAGGCGTACTTCCGGAATCGGGCGCGGATCGGCAAGCTCCACGAGATACTGGACATGCCGCTCAAACAGTACATCGGGCAGTACGGCGTCTACTACGATCTGCTGTTCGACCGCCTCGACGAACGAATCCAGAATCAGGTCGTCGAAGCGATCGAGGACTGGGCGGTCGAACGTGCCGAGTCCGAGCGCTCTGAGCGACTCTTCGGCGGCATGTTGAGCGCTCTCGGCGACGACGGGGACGACCCCGGTGACCTCGACGACGCCTTCGAGACGACTGTCCGGGAGTCGATTCACGACGGCATCGCCGACCTGCTGGCGCTGTTGCGGATCATCAACCTCGACGTGCAGGTCGCGTGTGACACCTATGTCGACTCCTACAGCAACCGCCTCGAACGCGAGATCCAGCGTCGAAAGCGCCTCGCCAGCGACGTCGAAACCGACGTTCGGGAGCCTCTCGGGGACCTCCACGACGCCGCGGGCGACGTGGCGGGGAGCGCAGAGACGATCCACGGGCTGGCGACCGACCAGTCCAACGGTGTCCACGCAGCCGCAGCGGAGATCGAGGAGCTGAGTGCGACCGTCGAGGAGATCGCCGGCACCGCGGGCGAGGTCCGAGCGGTCGGGGAACGAACTGAGGAGGTCTCCAGCGCAGGGCTCGACGAAGCCGAGGAGACGGCGGCGGCGATGGACGACCTCCGGGAGGCGATCCAAGTTGCAGTCCAGGCCACTGACCGGCTCGAAGAACAGGCCGACCGCATCGACGACGTCGTCGAGACGATCGATGAGGTGACGAGACAGACCAAGCTGCTCGCAACCAACGCCACGGTCGAGGCGACGCGGGGCGACGCGTCGAGCGACGCGCTCGAGATCCTCGGCGAGGAAGTCCGCTCGTTCGCGGACGACACGAGCGACCAACTCGAGGAACTCCCGGAGACCGTCAAGGAGCTCCGAGCGATCGCCCGCGAGGTCTCGGAGGCCGTCGACGACGCCGCGACCGAACTCGACGAGAGTTCCGCGCGGGTCGAATCGCTGGGCGAGCGGCTCGAAACCGTCCACGACGCCGCCGAGGAGACCGCCGACGGCATGGCGGAGATCGAGCGGGTAACCGACAGACAGGCCCGCAGCGCCGAGACCATCTCGTCCCAGATGGACGAACTCGCCGACGCCGCCGACCGCGTCGCCGGTGAGACGGAGTCGCTCGCCGCGGCGGCCGAAGAACAGACCGCCGCCCTAGGCGAAGTCGCCGGTTCGGTCGATCGGCTCACCGATACCGCCGAGGACACCGAGACACCGGGCGGGCGACGCCCCGAACCCTAGCACGGCATTTCTCGGCATCGGGCGATCCATGCCCGTTTGCCACAAAATGGTCTCCCGAGGCCGGGCTCAGGCCGTCCGCGGGGGCGGAACGAGATACACGTTCCCGGACGCCCGCGCAACGACTTCTTCGGAGACGCTGCCGAGCATCAGCCGTCGCAGCCGACTCCGTCCCCGCGAGCCGAGCAGGGTCGTCGCGGGTTCGACCTCGTCCTCGACGGCCAGAATCTCGTCGGCGGCGTCGCCGTACCGCAGTTCGATGCTGGTGTCGATGTCCCAGTCGTCGAGCCGGCCGGCGAGTGTTTCGAGTTGCGCTTCGGCGTCGTCGCTGGGATCTTTCGGCGACTCGACGTGGACGAGCGTCGCCTCCTCGGTCGCGTGGCGGAGATACGAGAACGCGTCGAACGCGCGCTCGGCGTTCTCCGAGAAGTCCGTCGCGTAGAGGATCCGCTGGAACAGGTGTTCGTGGCGAATTTCGGGCTCGTCGGTAGCGCGCTCGACGCGGTTGACCAGCAGCGGGACGACGGTCGTGCGCGCGAGATTCCGCGCAGTCGAACCGATCACGCGATTTTCGAGGGGGCTCTGGCCCCGCGAGCCGATGATCGTCATGTCGGCCCGAACGGTCCCGGCGATGCCGTTGATGCGGCGGTGGGGCGTCCCCCGGACGACGTGGGTCTCGACCTCGAACCCGGCCGACTCCATCACGGCGCGGTACCGGTCGAGTCCCTGCTGGCGTCGCTGCTGGAGGTCCATCCCCGGCATCCCGGCGTGGACGTTCGAGGGGACGACCGTCACGAGATGGATCGTCTCGACCCCGACCCTGTCGAGACACTCCAGACACGTCTCGTTGTGAATGGCCGCTTCGCTGGCCGCCGAAAGATCGGTCGCGTAGATCGCTCTCATACTGGGGACGACGTAGGCCATCCATACTACTGTTGGCATGGGCTGTCTGACGGCTGACCGCTATCCGATCTCGCCCCGTTGGTTGCGCGGAATTGTGTCTTCTGTACACAAGTCTTTTGCCGCTGGAGGACGAACTACCGCCCATGCCAGACGCGATGTCAGAGCAACTCCAGCAGGATATGGTCTGTGAGGGGCTGCTCGAATGCTTCCACGGCCTCAAGCAACTCGACCGGGAGTGCTTTCAGGCGCTCGTCGAGGCCGACGAGGCGCTCACTATCGACGAACTCGCCGACGCGGTCGGCCGCGAGCGTTCGACGGCGTACCGCTCGGTCCAACGGCTCCTGCAGGCCGGGTTCCTCCAGAAAGAACAGGTCAACTACGAACAGGGCGGCTACTACCACGTCTACGAGCCCACTGATCCCGAACGGATCGCCGCCGACATGCAGCGGCTGCTCAACGACTGGTACGCTAAAATGGGGCAACTCATCCAAGAGTTCGAATCGAAGTACGACCGCGACGCCCCGACTGCACCTTCGCTGGACGGCTAGGCTCGCGTCGCTGCGTGCTGTCGCCCCTCGTTTCTTTCTCCTCTCGTTGCGCGATTGAGGTCAACCGCTGAGACAGCCCGGTGACTCGCATCGACGCTACGCTGCCTCCTCGATTTGCTCCACCCAGACAGTGGCTAACGGTATTGTATGGTTGGTCCAAAACTCTTAACTACCGATGGCACATACGATGTGGTGATGACAGTAGACACCGCATCCAACTCCGACGCCGCGCTCGACGAACCGCTGCACGTCGACGGCCAGTCCGATCTCGACGCCGTCGTCTCCGACAACGACGTCGTGCTGGTCGACTTCTACGCCGACTGGTGTGGCCCCTGCCAGATGCTCGAACCGGTCGTCGAGTCGATCGCGTCCGACACCGACGCCGCCGTGGCGAAGGTCGACGTCGACGCCAACCAGCAACTCGCCGGCGCCTACGGCGTCCGCGGCGTCCCGACGCTCGTGCTGTTTGCCGACGGCGAGCAGGTCGAGCAGGTCGTCGGCGTCAAGCCCGAGGAGCAACTGCGTGGCCTGATCGAGCGCCACTCCGAATAGATGGCCGGTGACGTGCGCGACCTCGTGATCGCCGGCTCGGGCGTCGCCGGGCTGTCGGCCGCGATCTATGCCGCCCGCGCCGATCTCGATCCCCTCGTACTGGAGGGCGACGAGCCCGGCGGCCAGCTGACGCTGACGACCGATGTCGAGAACTACCTCGGCTTTCCCGAGGGCGTCGGCGGGATGGAGCTGATCCAGAACGGCAAAGAGCAGGCCGAGCGCTTCGGCGCCGAGTTCCGCCACGGCAGCATCGAGGCGGCCGACCTCGGCAACCAGCCCAAGCGACTCTCCCTGTCGACCGGCGAGACGATCCGAACGCGCGCGTTGATCGTCGCCACCGGCGCCAGCGCGCGCTGGGTCGGCGCGGATGGCGAGGACGAACTGATGGGCTACGGCCTCTCGACGTGTGCTACCTGCGACGGGGCGTTCCACCGCGGCGACGACGTGCTGGTCGTCGGCGGCGGCGACTCCGCGATGGAAGAGGCGACCTTCCTCGCCAAGTTCGCCGACTCGGTGACGGTCGTCCACCGGCGCGAGGAGCTTCGGGCCTCCGAGATCATGGCCGACCGCGCCCGCGAGCACGAGGACATCGAGTTCGCGTGGAACACCGAACTCGTCGAACTGCAGGGCTCCCAAGACGAGGGCGTCACCGGCGCGACGCTCGTCTCCCACCCCGATGGCTACCCCCGAGAGAAGCACGCGGCCGGCGAGGACGTGACCGTCGAGGAAGTCGATGTCGGCGGCGTGTTCTACGCCATCGGCCACGAGCCAAACACCGGCTTCCTCCGCGAGACGGCCGTCGACCTCGACGGCGAGGGGTACGTGGTGCCCGCGCCCGCCGACGAACAGTGGGCGACGACCGAGACCGGCGTCGACGGCGTCTTCGCCGCCGGCGACGTGATGGACACCGAGTACCAGCAGGCCGTCACCGCCGCCGGCACGGGAAGCATGGCCGCGTTAGACGCCGAAGAGTGGCTCGAAGCCGACGACGCCGTCGCGGCGACGCCGATGCCCGCCTCGCCCGAACCCTGAGATCCTCGATATCTCTTCGGAATGCTGAAATCCTTTTTTCCGACTCAGAGGAACAGCGCCGGGATCGTGTTCCGGAAGATGTTGAGCGAGATGACAAAGAGTAGCGCGACGACGAACCAGTTGAATTTGCGCTCGTCGAACTCCAGTCGGCGAAGGTAGGTACCGAGCAGCAGGCCGACGATCGTGACGACCGCGATCACCGAGCCGAGCCAGAGCCGGTAGGTCGTCAGCAGGTCGGTAAACAGCGCCATCTGCACGATGCGGATGGTGAAGATCGTTCCCAGCACCATCGAGAGCCCGCCGATGTATCGCTCGGTGTCGCGCTCGAACGTGTGGAAGTACGCCGGCAGCAGCGGACCGAGGTTGGCGACCGCGAGCAAGAACCCCTCCAACAGCCCGGCGACGCCGAGCGCGAGCGGGTTGTGGGTCTCCTCGACGGCGACGAAGTCCTGTACGAGCTGAAAGACGACGTAGCCGAAGATAACCAGCCCGATGAGGAACGGCACGATCGGGCCGGTGTTTAATCTGGCGAGCGCGAAGACGCCGACGACGGTGCCGATGGCCGACAGCGCCAGCAGCGGCCACTCCTCGCGGACGAACGTGAGACCGGTGTCGGTCTCGCCGATCTGGAACATGTTCAGCATCCACGGCGGGATCGCAAGCACGACGACGGCGAACGTCGGGTCGATCACCGACGCGAAGATCGGCGTCGTGATCAGCGCGTAGCCGAAGCCGACCATTCCCTTGACGACCCCGGCGAGGATCGCCACGCCGACGAACAGCCCGAGCAGCCCCAGCGACACGTCGGACTGGACGCCCTTGCCGAGGTTGTCCATCCCCGGGAAGAAGACGACCGAGCCGGCGATGACGGCCAGACTCGCGGCGACCATCATCACCTCGCGGTACTGGAACTGCCGGACGTTCGAGACGAACTGTTCGATATCGACGGTAGACTCTGGCGCACTCATGGATCGTCACTGGTCAGTACGGCGCTGACCGCGTACGTATCACCTTCTAGAACCCCGCACGTATCCGTCACACTCTCACGGCGAGAGCCACGGCCATTCCGGTCGTCGAGAACACGCTGAATCGACAGTATCGGTGCTGCTGACCGGTGTCGCGTCCGTCGCTGCCGATTTTCGGATGTCACAGGAGCCGGCAACATTCTCGGCCACACCGCTTTCACCCCGTGGGAAGTTGTACCGAGAATTATCTCACTGGGCGCCCAAACACCGACGTGAAGGCCAATGTACGATCGAATCCTCGTCCCGACCGACGGCAGCGAGCACGCCCGCCGGGCGGCGGCACACGCCGAGTCGCTCGCGTCGGCGTTCGACGCGACGCTGCACATCGTTTCCGTAGTCGATCTGCAGGCGGCGGCCGGACCGTTCGACGCCGGCGGACTCGAACCCGAGTTCGTCGAGCGTCTCGACGCGAACGGTCGAGAGCTCGTCGAGTCGACCGTCGACGCTCTCGACGGCTCGGCGGACGTTCACACTGAGATCGTCAGGGGTCGGCCGGCCGACTCGATCCTCGAGTACGCCGCGGACAACGGCGTCGGTCTGATCGCCATGGGCACGCACGGTCGGTCGGGAATCCGGCGCTACGTCGCCGGCAGCGTCGCCGAGAGCGTCGTTCGACGGGCCGACGTGCCGGTGTTCACCGTTCGGGCGACCGATCGGAGCCGGCTCGACGACGGGTACGACGACGTGCTCGTTCCCACGGACGGCAGCGAACACGCGCTGGCGGCCGCCGAGCACGCTGTCGCTCTCGCCGGCGCCAGCGGCGCACGTATCCACGCGCTCAACGTCGTCGATGTCGGCGTCGCGTCGTCCTCGCCCGACCTGACGCCCCCGACGACGCTGCTCGATCAACTACGCGACGCCGGCGAGCGAGCGACGGACGCGGTCGCCGAGCGCGCCGACGAGGCCGGCCTCGACGCCGAGACGGAGGTCCGGGAAGGGTTCCCCGCCCAGACCGTCGTGGAGTACGCCGACGAGGCAGACATCGACCTGATTGCGATGGGGACTGCCGGGCGCTCCGGAATCGGGCGGCATCTCGTCGGCAGCACCGCCGCGAAGGTGATCCGCCGGGCCGAGATGCCGGTCCTCTCGACGACTGCGGGCGACCGCTCGCCCGACGCCTGATAGTTCCGACCCGAGCGCCGGCGTCACCCCGGCAAGAACACGTTGACGATGGCGACGACGAGCCCGGCCAGCGCCATCCGGCCCGCGGCGACGTACCACCGCTGCCCGGAGATCGAGCCCATGTACGCACCGAACGTGCCCAGAATGGCGATGCCGAGCGCGATCGATACCAGCGCCGCCGTGACGATCGTCAGCCCGGCGTCGACGAACAGGAACGGCACGAGCGGGATGAGAATACCGATCAGCGGTCCCAAACCGCTCATCGCGGCGTGGACGACCCGCGCGCTCTGTTGGTCGCGATGGACCCGTGTGTCGTCCAGATCGGTCAGCATCGCCCGCTCGATGCGCAGGATCTCGGCGCGCGTCTCGGCGCGTTCGATCTCCCAGACGCTCCAGATCGCCGACGTTCCCAGCCCGACCGCGGCGCCCAGCCCGATCTTGACGACCGTCGCACCCTCGGTGACCCCCGAGAGCACCGCCCCGACGACGATGCCGATGCAGGTGAGCGTGCCGTCGAACCCGTTCGAGACGAAGTAGCGTCGCGCGATCGACCGGACCTCCTCGTCGCCGAGCGCCTGTCTGAGACGCCGCTGGAACGACATTACGGATCCCGGACCGTCCGACGATCCTCGGCGACGTACTCGCCACAGGCGACTTGGTCGATCGAGTGGACGGTCCCGCCGAACTCCTCGACGGCGGCTTCGATCGTGTCGGCGTCGAGATCCTGTCCCTCGAAGGTGATCTCGACGTTCTGGACCTCCTTGTCCAACTCGATCAGCGTCGCGGTCACGGCCGCCACGCTCTCGACCTCGCCGAGGTGTCCGGCGAACTCGTCGAGCGGGGGACTGTGCGGCTTCAGAACATCCACGACGAGGCGTCGAAGCGGAGCCATAGGCTAGAGTAGTCGGTCGGGAACAAAACGTTCCCGGCGGGACGCTTGGGGCCGACTATCGGCACCGACGGGCGGGGCCAACCACCAATAGCTCGGCGTTCGACACCTCACGCGTGCCCGACTCCGCCCACAGCCGGCCGGCCGACGGCGTCCTGTCGTCGGTGGACAGCCGCCACGATGGCCTCGCGGACGCCGAGGCACGGCGCCGACTCGACGCCGACGGCCCCAACGAGGTCGAACGCTCCAGTCAGCGAACGTGGGTCGACATCGCGGTCGCCCAGTTCGACAGCGCGCTGATCTGGGTGCTGGTCGCCGCTGCCGCGCTGTCAGTGTGGGCGGGCCACGCCGTCGACGCCGTCCTCATCGCCGGCATCGTGCTCGCCAACGGCGCCTTCGGCTTCGTACAGGACTACCGGGCCGAGGAGAGCCTCGAATCGTTACGAGAGCTCACCGCGCCGACGGCGACGGTGCGCCGCGACGGCCGCTCGGTCGAGCTTGAGGCGACGAAACTGGTCGTCGGCGACGTAGTGGAACTGTCGGGCGGCGATGTCGTCCCGGCCGACGCCCGGCTGCTCGAAACCAGTTCGCTGGAAGTCGACGAGGCGGCGCTGACCGGCGAGAGCGCGCCCGTCTCGAAGGATCCCGACCCCGATCCCGTGGAGACGCCGCTGGCCGAGCGCACCGCCATGGCGTACAAGGGAACCAACGTCACGCGGGGATCCGGCGTCGCCGTCATCACCGCGACCGGGATGGACACCGAGGTCGGCGCCATCGCCCGCTCGCTCGCCGAGACCGCCGAGACCGACACCCCGCTGCAGGCCGAACTCGATGCGTTGGGTCGGACGCTCGGCCTCGGCGTCGTCGCCCTCGCCGCGCTGGTGATCCCGCTGTTGCTCGTCGAGGGGACGGGACCGGTTCAGGCGGCCCTGACCGCGATCTCGCTGGCCGTCGCCGCGGTTCCGGAGGGGCTGCCGGCGGTGGTGACGCTGACGCTCGCGCTCGGCGTCCGCGCCATGGCCGACGAAAACGCGCTCGTCCGTCGGCTGCCGGCCGTCGAGGCGCTTGGATCGGTCGACGTGGTCTGTACCGACAAGACCGGGACGCTCACCCGCGGTCAGATGACCGTCCGGCGCATCTGGGTCAACGACGCCGTCGTCGACGCCGACGACGCCGAAACGCACCCCCACGCTGACCGGATCGAGCGTCTGCTGCGGGCCGGTGCGCTGTGCAACGACGCGACGCCCGCGGACGGCGACGAACCGTCTGAGGGCGATGATCCGACCGAGCAGGCCATCGTCGACGCCGCCGTCGAGCACGGCATCGATGTCCGTGGCGTGCGCGAGCGCACTCCTCGGACCGACGAGATCCCCTTCTCCTCGGAGCGCAAGTGGATGGGCACCGTCCACGGCGACGTGGCCTACGTCAAGGGCGCGCCGGAGGTCGTCGTCCCGATGGCAGCGCGCGTGCTGACCGCCGACGGGCCCGTCGAACTGACCGACGAGCGCGCCGCCCGCGTCCGCGAGCAGGTGCGGTCGTTCGGCGACGACGCGCTTCGCGTGCTCGCGGTCGCCGTCGCTCCCGATCCGGACGCCATCGAGGGTGGGCTGACGCTGCTCGGACTGGTCGGCATGCTCGACCCGCCCCGCGAGGAGGTCGCCGACGCCGTCGCCGCGACGACGCAAGCGGGCGTCGATGTGAAGATGGTGACCGGCGACAACGCCCGCACCGCCGCCGCGATCGGCGGGTCGCTCGGGCTGGGCGAGTCCGTCCTCGAAGGCCGCGAGGTCGCCGCGCTCGACGACGCCGAACTCCGGGAACGCGTCGAGTCGGTCGACGTGTTCGCGCGCACCTCGCCGGCCCACAAGGTCCGAATCCTGCGCGCGCTGCAGGACAACGGCCACGTCGTCGCCATGACGGGCGACGGCGTCAACGACGCGCCGGCCCTGAAAAACGCCGACATCGGCGTGGCGATGGGCGTCCGGGGAACCGACGTGGCAAAGCAGGCCAGCGACGTGGTCCTGTTGGACGACGACTACACGACCATCGAGCGGGCGATCGAGCGCGGCCGGGCGATCTTCGACAACGTCTGGAAGTTCGTCGGCTATCTGCTGAGCGCGAACGTCGCCGAGGTCGCGCTCGTGTTTCTTGCCTCCCTGCTTGGCTATCTCGTGCTCCCGGCGGTCCAGTTGCTCTGGATCAACCTGCTCACCGACGGCCTGCCGGCGCTGGCGCTCGGCGCCGACCCCAAGAGCGGCGACGTGATGGAGCGCTCGCCGCGGGACCCCGACCGTGGCATCGTCGACCGGGAGATGCTCGGCCTGATCGGCGGCACCGGCACCGTCTCGACGCTGCTGATGCTCGGGCTGTTGTTCGCCGTCCTCGACGGCGCGGCGTCGGTGACGCCCTACGCCATGACGATGGTGTTCACCGGCTTCGTCTGCATCGAGTTCGGGAAACTGTACGCGATCCGGTGGCTCCGCGAGACGCCGACGCTCTCGAACGGCTGGCTCGCCGCGGCGGTCGGCACGTCGCTGCTGTTACAGCTCGCTGTCCTGTACACGCCGCTCAACGAGTACTTCGGGACCGTTCCGCTCGGACTCGGCGACTGGGCCGTCCTCGGCGGCGTCCTCGCGGTCGCGCTGCCGGCGTACCTGCTGGTCGCCGTCGGCGTCCGGCGGCTGTAAAACGATCCGCGGTCCGACTCAGTCGTCGTCGGTTTCGGTCGTGACCTCGGCGCTCTCGCCCTGCTCGCTCAGGACATCGCCGAGCCCGTCGACCGGCCGGTCGGGGTTGGCCCGCGAGGCGGCGCTGGTCAGGCCGAGCTGGTAGCGGCCCGCGTCCTCGCGCAGACTGGTGCGGCCCCGATGGACCGACAGGTCGTTGTTGAGATGCAGGCGAACGGCTTCGAGCAGGGCGTCGGCCTCCAGCGGCTGGCCGCGCTGCTTGAGGTCCTCGCGGGTGTCGTCGTCGTGTACGTCGCAGGCGCGTTGGGTGATAATCGGCCCCTGATCTAGGTCCGTCGTCACGTAGTGGGCGGTGACGCCTGCGATGCGGACGCCCTCTTGGATGGCCTGCTCGTAGGCCCGTGCCCCGGGGAACGCCGGCAGCAGGCTCGGATGGATGTTGATGATCCGATCCTCGTACCGGAACACGACGTTCGGGCTGAGAATCCGCATGTACCGCGCCAGCACGATCAGGTCGGCGTCGTACTCCGCGAGCAGATCCAGTAGCTCGTCCTCGTCGGGAGTGCCCTTCTCGTCGCCCACGTCGTAGAACGGGACGCCGTACTGCTCGGCGAGCGGCTCCAGATCGTCGTGGTTGCCGATCACGACCGAGATGTCCGCGCCGAGTTCGTCGTTGGTCCAGGCCTCGAACAGCGCTTCGAGGCAGTGTGATTCCTTGGTCACGAGCACGGCGATCTGTTGGGTCTCGCGGTCGGCGGGGAATCGAACCTGCACGTCGACGCCGAGCTCGTCACCCAGCTCTTGGAGGTCCTCGCGGAGTTTCTCCTCCGTACAGACCATGTCGCTGGTGTCGACGGTCGTCGTCATCCGGAACAGCCCGTCCCGGACCGCCTGATCGACGTCTTCGATGTTGATTCCGCGCTCGAACAGTAGGGTGGTAAACTGCGCGACGATTCCAGTCGAATCGTCTCCGATGACCGTGATCTCGGTCAGTTCGTTCGTCACTGCGACCACCTCCGCGCGGAATCAGTGTCCGTCATCAGGCTATATCTGACCGTCGGCGGGTAAAAGGCTTGTTTTCGGCCGTCTCCTGACTGTGACGGACGGTACCATCCCAACGACTTTCGGGGGTTCTGCCGGGCTGTGACAGCGATGATAACCACGTACGTGTATACCACCGAGAAGTCACAAATGTTTTTGCGCACGGTCGCCCAACTACGATCGATGACTGGCTACACCGCCACGGTCACCGTGCGGCTCAAGCGGGGCGTGCTCGACCCCGAGGCCGAGACGACCCAGCGATCGCTCGAACGCCTCGGGTTCGAACTCGACTCGCTGCGCTCTGCCGACCGGTTCGAGATCGATCTGGACGCCGAGTCGGCCGACGACGCCGGCGAACGCGTCGAGGAGATGGCCGAGCGCCTGCTGGCGAACCCCACGATCCACGACTACGACGTCGAGGTCGAGGAGCGATAACAGATGACTTCCGAAAGACGGTCCTGCTCGCTTCTCTTCGCAGGCTGCGACTTTCGACGTCACACTCGCCACCGGAGGTGGCTCGCGTGACTGTCTCGATCATCCGCTTTGGCGGATCGAACTGCGACCGCGACGCCGAGCGCGCGCTGGCTGACCTCGGCGTCGACGCCGAGATCGTCTGGCACGAGGACGGCCTGCCCGAGGACACCACCGGCGTGATGCTGCCCGGCGGCTTCTCCTATGGCGACTACCTGCGCGCCGGCGCGATGGCGGCCCGCTCGCCGATCATGCAGGAAGTCCGGGCGGCCGCCGAAGACGGCGTCCCCGTGCTCGGCGTCTGCAACGGCGCACAGGTCGGTTCGGAGTCGACGCTCACCGAGGGCGCTTTCACGACCAACCGGAGCGCGCGCTTCCAGTGCGAGCACGTCTATCTGCGCGTCGAGAACGCCGACACGCCGTGGACGGCCGCCTACGAGGAGGGCGAGGTAATCGAGATCCCGATCGCCCACGGCGAAGGGCGATTCGAGATCACCGACGACCGTCTCGAAACGCTCCGCGAGGAAGACAGGGTTCTGTTTCGGTACTGCGACGCCGACGGCGAAGTCACCGAGGCAGCAAACCCCAACGGCTCGAAGGACAACGTGGCCGGTATCCTCGGCGAGGACGAACACGTCGCTGTGCTGATGCCCCATCCCGAGCGCGCGACGCTTTCGGACGTGGGTGGCACGGACGGACGCGGCGTCCTCCGTGGGTTTTCGTCGAACTAGCTCGTCGCCGCGTTCGATTTTCCTGTTGCAAGAGCAACATCTGCCGGAAACATTAAAGACAGTTGGGGGCGTCGGTCCGTCCGAACGAGTTAGTTGGTGACATGTCAGGGGCCACCACAATACTCTGTGTGGATGACGATGAGACCGCCCGGTCGCAGTTGTCCGCCCTCTTAACCGAGGCGGGCTACGCGGTAGCGACGGCGTCGGACGCGGCTGCCGCCGTCGAAGCGGTCGCGGAGCGTACGATCGACGCCGTCGTCGCGGCGCACGCGCTCCCCGACGCGGACGGGTTGGACCTGCTCGAACGGCTCGACGCGACCGGCGTTCCGGTCGTGTTGTGTCCGCGCTCGGGCGACGAACGCCTCGCCGGACGGGCGATGGCAGCTGGCGCAGCCGGCTACGTCCCCCGTTCGGACGCCGACGCGGTGCTGATCGACCGCCTCAGGGACGTTCTCTGTGACGATCGGACCGCACGGAGCCAGCGCGCTATCGGCGGGGAGCAGAATCGGCTCTCCCTGCTGATCGACCAGTCGCCGTTGGCGATCATCGAGTGGACGCCCGAGTTCACCGTCGCGGGATGGAACCCCGCCGCCGAGGAACTGTTTGGCTACACGGAATCGGCGGCGATGGGCCAGCCCGGTCACGACCTGCTCGTCCCCGAGAGCGAGCGCGAAACTGTCGAGGCCGTCCGTCAGGAACTGCTCGACGGCGACGGGGAAGTGACACACGTCGTCAACGAGAACGAGACCCGCGACGGCGACCGGATCACCTGCGAGTGGCACAACACGCCACTGGTCGACGACGGCGAGGTCGTCGGCGCGCTGTCGTTCGTCCGCGACGTGACCGACCGAACCCAGCGCGCTGCCGCCTTGGAGTCGCTCCAAGAGATGTCCCGCGATCTGATCGGCGCCGACTCGCGGCAGGACGTCGCCGCGACTGTCGCCGCGGCGGCACCGGACATCGTGCATTACCCGATGACGACGTTCCGGCTCTACGACGCCGATGGCGATGCGCTCGACTGCGTCGAGTGTCTCGCAGACGACGAATCGCTGATCCGGGATGCGGCGTCTCTCAGGGATGCGTTCGAGACGGGCCAGCAGGTCGTCTACGAGGACACCACCGACTGCGAGGACGTTGGGGCTGCGAGCTTGCTCGTCCAACCCCTCGGCGACCACGGTCTGATCGCGTTTCACGCCGAGACGCCCGACGCTTTCGACGAGACCGACCGCTACCTCGCCACCGTCGTCGGCGCCGCCGCCGAGACCGCGCTCGACCGCGCCGAGCGAAAGCGCGAACTCGAACGGCGGGAGACGCTGCTCGACGCGGTCGGCGACGGACTGTACGCGCTCGATTCCGAGGGGCGATACACGGCGGTCAACGACACCGTCGTCGAGATGTCGGGCTACGACCGCGAGGAACTGCTGGGCGAACACGTCTCGACGCTCATGTCGACCGAGGATGTCGAGCGCGGGACGGCTAACCTCCGCGAACTGATCGCTGCCGCTGATGTCGATGTCGCCTCCTACGAGATCACGCTGGTCGCAAAGGACGGCGAGGAAATCCCCTGCGAGGTCAACATGTCCCTACACCCCGACGATGTCAGCGACGGGAGCGTCGGCTCTGTCCGGGATATCAGCCGTCGAAAGGGGATGGAGCGAAAGCTCCGCGAACGCAAGCGCAAGATCGAGAGCGTCCACCGCGCGGCGACGCGGCTGGAAGGCTGTCGTGACGCCGAAACGATCTTCGACGTTGCGGTCGACGCAGTCCGCGAGGTGCTCGATATCGACGCCTGTACGATCCAGACTGTCGACGGCGCGGCGTCCAGACGGTTCGCCGACGCCGACTCGCCGTTGGACGACGAGATCGCTCCCGACGGCCGGATCGACCGTCGCGCTTACGACCGGTCGCGCCGTGCCGACGAGACGGTCGTCATCGACGACCTCCGCGAACACCGCGACGACGCCGGCTCGGCTCGAGCGCTGCTATCGGTGCCCGTCGGTGGCGTCGGCGTGTTTCAGGCTGCCTCGACTACTCCCGCGGCGTTCGACGACGAGGACGCCGAACTCGCCGAGCTACTGGTGTCACACGTCGCCAACGCTGTCGAGCGCGTCCGGTTCGAGACCGAACTCCGGGAGGAACGCGACCGCTTTGCAGCGCTGTTCGAGAACGTCCCCGACCCGGTCGTCAGCACCCGAGCGGTCGACGGTCCGCCGATCGTGATCGATGTCAACCCGGCCTTCGAACGAGTGTTTGGTTACGACGCCGATCGGCTCCGTGGTGAACCCCTCGACGAAGTGATTGTCCCGCCAGAAGACCGCGACCGCGCGGCCGAACTGGACGCGCGCGGGGCACGGGGTGAACTCGTCGAAACCGAGGTCAGACGCCAGACTGCGACCGGGCTTCGTGACTTCCTGTTGACCGTCGTCCCCGTCGAGGTCGGCGAGGAGAACGCGATGACCTACGGCGTCTACACCGACATCACCGAGCGCAAGCGCCAGCAAAAGCGCGTCGAGGTGTTGAACCGCGTTCTCCGGCACGACCTGCGCAACGGGATGAACATCGTCAAAGGCTGTGCCGAGATGCTCGCCGACAGAGCCGACGACGACGAGTACGCCTCGACGATTCAGGAGCGCGCGGACGAACTGATTGCGCTGGCCGAGAAGACCCGCGCGGTCGAACGCACGCTCGCCCGCGACGACGCCGATCCCGGATCGGTCGATGTCGCCGCCGCCGCCGACGAAATAGCGGCCCGCGTCGACGACGAGTTCGACGATGTCGATCTCTCGGTGACGGCGCCCGAGAACGCCTACGCGCTCGCTGATAGCATGCTCCGGACGGCGATCTACCACGTCGTCGAGAACGCGATTGTCCACAACGACAGCGACGTGCCGACCGTCGATGTCGACGTGACGCTCGACGACCGCTCCGAGCACGTGCGGATCGCAGTCAGCGACGACGGCCCCGGCATCCCCGACGAAGAGCGCGCACTGCTGGCCGAGGATCGAGAGATCACCCAACTCCGTCACGCCAGCGGGCTGGGGCTGTGGCTGGTCAACTGGGTCGTCACGCAGTCGGGCGGCCAACTCTCGTTCGACGAGGCCTCGACCGGCGGTGCTCGCGTCGTACTGGAGGTCCCCCGTGCGCGGGTCGAACAGCGCCCGGTCTGAGCGTCCGGCCGGCTATCGGCGGATCTCGACCGGCGAGTCGGTTCTGATCCACCGGCCCGTCCGGTCTTGCGAGCGCAGTTCGATCTGTCCGTCCGAGTGATACACCAGTTCGGTCTCCTCGGCTGACTCGGTCGCCGAGGAGCGGTCCCCGTCGCTCCCGTTCATATGCTCTGCTCGCGGCGTCGCGCCGTGGTCGCTACTGGAGCGACTGGCTGTATTAGTACGAACTCACTACCGTCGATAAATAGGCTGCTACGGCCCGTAGTCGCCTCATTCCCGGAGGACGCTTCCCACCGATCTCAGCGCGCAAGCGGGAGGTTGAACGTCGTCTCGCGCTCGCGGACGGCGTCCCACGTGTGTTCGCACTCGCAGGACACTTGCTCAAAGACGCTGGGGTCCTGCCGGAGGTCGAAGTCCTTGATCGCACGCTGGACGCGGTCGTCGCACTCGCCGCAGTTGTGCGGGCCTCGGTCGCTGCCGTGACCGACGGGGTCGGACACGACGATGGCGTCGACATCGGCCGTCTGTGCGAGGACGTGGGCGACGCTCCAGAGCCACGGCGGTCGGTAGCCGTCCCGGAAGTGGAGCTCGTCGACCATCGTGTAGCGCTGGACGTTACACGGGTTCATCGAGACCGTGTGGGCATGCTCGGCGCAGCGTTCGATCGAGCTGATCATGTCGTCGATGGCTTCCTGCTCGGAGAGGAACGGCGGCTTCATCAGGAGATACGCCTTGATCCCGGCGCCGGCGGCGTCGGCTTCCGCGCTGGCCTCGACGAACTGCTCGTAGTCGAAGTACTTGTTGACACAATCGTGGCGCACCCGGTCGGTCGCGGTCTCCAGTCCGACCGCCACGTCGGTTTCGAGGCCTTCCTCGGTGAAGTCGGCGAGCTTCTCGCGGTCGACGAAATCGGGCAGGCTCTCGACGACGATCCGGTCGCGGTCGCCGAACGCCTCGGCGATCGCTTTTCGCGTGTCGGCGCCGACCTCGCGCTCGTCGAGGAACGACCCGCTGGTGTAGATCTTGATGAGTCCGGACTTTTCGTCGGCGTTTTCGTCCTCGTGGGCCAGACAGGCGTCGATCTGGTCCATCAGGGCGTCGTGGGCGACGCTGCCGCCGTCGACCGATTCGGCGACGTAGCCACACATCGTACAGCCCCCTGCGCGTGCCCACCGGCAGCCGCCGGTGTTGAGAATGATCGTCAGGCTCTGATAGACGCCGTCGGGCGTGTTGTCCTCGTCGATCCACACCCGGGTCGGCTCGTGGGGATCGTAGGAGGCCTCCTTCTCCGAGCGGATCTCCCGCATCACCTTGTTGTGGGCGTCCATCCCCTTGCCCGCCTCGTAGACTTCCGGACTCGGCTTGCTCATTGGAACTGGGTAGCCGACGAGTCCCTAAAACGGCAGCGGTCGACCCCCGAACCCGGCGGATCGTCGCTTTCGACAGAATACTTATGGTATCTGCGTCGAACTGTCTCGGGTAATGCGCCGCCGTTTCCTACTCGGGGCTCTTTCCGGGGGGACCGTCGCTGGACTCGCGGGCTGTTCTGACTCCGAGCCGACCGGTATCGACGTCCTCGACACCGAACTGACCGATGTCGGAGACGGCGCCGCGACGATGCGCGCCCGGGTCGAGAACCACGGCGAGCGCGCCAACGTCGAAGTCGCCGTCGCCCTCGCGTGGGCCGACGGCGAGACGTTCGAGACCTACTCCGACGTGATCGGCCTCGCTGCTGGCGAGCGTCGGTGGGTCGACGTGCCGATCAGGCACTACGGCGACGCCGGCGGCGAGTACGAACACCGGGTGAGCGCGGCCGTCACGTCCCGCCCGCTCGCCCGGTTCGATTACGAGCCAGCCACAGTCGCCGTCGGCGACCTGATACGCTTCGACGCCGGAGCGTCTCGCGTCGTCGAGGGTGCCATCGCCGCCTTCGACTGGACGATCGGCGACGCTTACGAGGTCGGCCCGGAAGTTCAATACCGACTGGGTGACGCCGATGCGGAGGGAGTGACCGCCGAACTCCGAGTCACCGACACGCAGGGTGCGTTCGACACCGCTCGGCGTCGCGTCGAGCCGGTCGAGTGACGTGGCGGCGCCGACGTGCCGGGCCGAGTGACGCGGAGGCGCCGACGTGCCGGCAGAGCGACGTGGCGGCGCCGACGTGCCGGCAGAGCGACGTGGCGGCGCCGACGTGCCGGCAGAGCGACGCGCCGTCGGCTGGTCGTTCGACCGTTTCGGCCGCGGCCAGTCTCTGGGGTGGCCTCGGCCCTTTATTGAATCGGGCGGCGTACATCCGGTGATGACAACTGCACTGTTCGTCGTAAGCGAAGAAGGGTACTGGGGAGAAGAGTGCGTGACGCCGCTCGACCTGCTCACGGAACACGGTGTCGAGATCGACGTGGCGACGCCAAGCGGCGGGAAGCCGGTCGTCGACGACCGATCGGTCGATCCCGACGAGGTCGGCGAGGAGACCGCCGAACACGTCGTTGAGGTCCACGAGAACGACGAGCGCCTGAACGATCCGATGCCGATCGCCGAGGCGTCGGCCGACGAGTACGACGCCGTCGTGTTCCCCGGTGGCCACGGCACCGAGTGGGACGTTAATCAGGACCGTCACGCTCGAACGCTGCTGCGCGAGGCGGTCGCCGGCGACGACGGCAAGGCGATGGTGGTCTGTCACGCCGTCGGCATCCTCGCGTTTACCCGCGACGCCGACGGCGAGATACTCGTCGAGGGACGAGAGATCACGGGCTTCCCCAACGAGTGGGAAGACGGCATCGTCGACGAACACGACTGCATGCCCGACGGCCGGAAACTTCCCTACTACGTCGAGGACGAAGTCGAAGCGGTCGGCGCCGAGTTCGACGCCGAACTCGACGCCGACGAGAGCGTCGCCGTCGACGGTGATCTGGTCACGGCCCGCGGTCCCGGCTCCTCGAACGCCGGTGCGACGACGCTGCTCGACGAACTCGGCGTCCAGTCGTCCTGATCACAGCTCGTAGCGAACGATCTCGGCCTCGCCGCACTCGGGGCAGTTCGTCGCCGAGGCGTCGATGGACGTGCCACAGCGCCGGCACTCATAGACGACCAACCGGTCCTCGCCGCCGAACGAACCCAGCAGCCGATCGAGCACGGACATACGCCGCTTCTCACGTAGTATCCGGATAGTAATGACACGCATACTCGCGGCTAGCGAGTAGAATACGGCGTCTTACACCCGCAGCCGCGGGAACGAGAAAAACGGCCCGGCCTCAGGAGACGAGCTTCTCCTCGCCGCGCTCGACGACGATGCGACACGGCGGGGAGAGCTTGTTGTACGAGCGCCGGAAGGCCTCC